>NZ_DAIK01000002.1:0-2504 GCF_002496085.1 Methanosaeta sp. UBA458
CTCTTCTCCCGATTATGTGGGTGAGGTCCGGCAGAGGTTGTAGCCTCTGTGTCTCCACATGAAAAAATCTTAAGGCATGCTGGTTTTCATGCTTTGGAATGGAGAGGAACCCAAAAAGGGGGTGCAGAATTGCTTATTAATCTCTGCATCATGGGCAACTTCTTGTCACAATCGTCTATATCTATAGAGTTGCTAATGGAAGTGGACGATCCGGGAGCACTGCTCCTTGCCTCCTGCATCCTCGGATCACCCCCTCCTCCCTCACCTTTTCTTTTTCATCTGACCGACGTTCCCGTTCCCGCGTTCAGTCCTTCAATCCGTCGGTTGTCACCGAGAAGACCGCTTCCCCATCAGGCAGGTTGGGCGAATCCACCAGGCGAGCGATGCGTTTCTCCCCTTTGGATTTTCGCAGGTAGAGCCGGAAGGTGGAGGTATGGCCCAGGACATGCCCTCCCACCGGTTTAGTCGGATCTCCGAAGAAGGTGTCCGGCTTGGACATGACCTGATTGGTCACCAGGATCAGGGCGTTGTTCAGGTCTCCAAAGCGCATCAGGTCGTGAAGATGCTTGTTGAGCTTCTGCTGGCGGTCGGCCAGGGTCCCCCGCCCCACATACTCTGCCCGGAAATGGGCAGTCACCGAGTCCACGATGAGCAGCCGGACCGGCCTCTCAGAATCTTTGACCTTCTCCGCCAGGTCCATGGCGCTCTCCGCCAGCAGGATCTGGTGATTGGAGTTGAAGGCCCTGGCCACGTTGATGTTCTTTAAGAAATCCTCAGTCTCCCAGATCCGGCCGTCGGGTGCAGGCGGCAGCCCCTTGACCATCTGGTCGATGCGCTCCGGCCGGAATGTGTTCTCAGTATCGATTATGATGACGGAGCCATTCAGCCCGCCCATCTCCACCGGCAGCTGGATATTCACTGCCAGCTGGTGGGCGACCTGGGTCTTGCCGCATCCGAACTCTCCGTAGAGCTCCACAATGGCCTGAGTCTCCATACCTCCGCCCAGCAGCTCATCGAAGCTCTTGCAGCTTGTAGTGACCTTACCCACCTGCTTTCTCCGCTCCAGGATGCGGTCACCGGTCTCAAAGCCGCCTACGTCTGCCGCTTCCCGTGCCCCGGCTATGATCTTGGCGGCAGTGGCCTCACCAACCTCCGCTGCGCTCACCAGCTCTCCAGGAGAGGCAACGGCAATGGCTTCGATTGAGTTGAATCCCGCCTCGCGCAGCTTTTCGGCAGTGGCCGGACCTACGCCCGGCAGGTCTTCCAGTAGTTTTATTGCCATCTTCACAGTTCCTCTGGTAGGTGTTCTCATAACTCACTTAACTTCCTTACTCAGGCGGGGCGAAAGTAATCCTGGTGCGCCATCCGCAGGAGAGCTCCAGTCCTTCATTCCAGCCGCTCTTGACCTGCGCATCGATAATCTCCGCCCTGTATCCAAGATCAACCTCAAGCAATCGATCGACATGCTCACCCCATAGAGCTGCCCGGATCCGGCCGGAATCATCAGAGATGTAGATATTCGCCACCCGGCCCATTCTGCCATCATCCCTCTGAAACTCCCGCACCTCCCCCAGGCCGGATACAAAGCCGGAAACGCTAGAGAGCATTCCCTCTTTCAGCTCCGCTATTGGGGTCATCCTCTCTGAGAAGTCCAGCTTTTTAGTGCTCTTGCGAATAGCGGTGCTCCCACCGGTCTGGATCTCCAAGAGGCCGTACCTCTCCCGGACTGAGCCGCCTACGATCTCAAGCGTCTCCCCCTTAAGAAGAGGCATCTGGGCCTGCTCATTCCAGAGGGTGAGCCGGATCTTGCCGGTCTCATCTCCCAGCGTCACCCCTCGAACCTGGCCCTTGCCCCCATCTCGGCGCTCAAACTCCCTCATCTCTCCCGGATCCACAACCGCCGCCAGAAGGTTGACATCGCTCATGTCCCTCTTCAGCTCTCCAATCCTGTAAGGCGCGACGCGTGGATGAATATCCTGATCTATCTCCTCGAATCCGCCGCCACGGCCCAGGCTGACCTCAGTCCCCGCAAATCCCTCTTTGGCCAGTCCCCTCACCTTGAGGCACTGGTCTACAGCGAGGTCCCCTGACTTGATCAGCTCTGCTGTCTCGTCCCAGAGGGCGACACGCACCGACCCGGTCTCGTCCGCCAGGGTGATGTTTGCCACCCTGCCAAGAGATCCGTCTGATCGCTGAAACTCCCGCACAGGAGATACGGCGATCACCCTGCCGGTGAATGTGACGTTCCCCATCTCAGGCCGGATGCTCCCGATCTTGGTCAGAAGATCAGGGCTGCCCAGGTCCCTGGCCACCAGCATGGCCGCGGTCCGGGAGTCGCATAAGCCGGCCATAAGGGCCACCTTCTCCTTCACCCTCTCCTCGAATTCTTCAGGTGATATGCTGTCTGCAACCTGACGGTAAATCTCCTCCAGCTCTGAATCCATCAACGATCATCCATGAATGGCATAACGCTCCTGCGTACTTCTCAGGTAGGGGGCATTGCA
>NZ_DAIK01000035.1:0-5052 GCF_002496085.1 Methanosaeta sp. UBA458
TTGACGGCATGCGAGGCAGGATAAATGAATCAGTCCTGGAAGCCATGGCCCGCGTTCCCAGAGATCGATTCGTTCCCGCGCAGCTTCGAGATAGGGCTTATGAGGACCTCCCCCTGCCCATAGGATTTGGCCAGACCATCTCTGCCCCCCATATGGTGGCTATAATGTGCGATCTTCTTGATGTCAGGCCGGGAATGAAGATCCTGGAGGTGGGCGGCGGAAGCGGCTACCATGCGGCCGTGCTGGCAGCTCTTGCAGGTCCCGAGGGCCAGGTCTTCTCTGTGGAGAGGATGCCTGATCTCGCTCTTGCCGCCAGAAAAAATCTGCAGGCGGCGGGAATTGAAGGTGTCACCGTGGTTGAGGGCGACGGCAGCCTGGGCCTTCCAGAGCATGCTCCCTTCGACAGGATCAGCGTTGCTGCATCAGCTCCCAGAGTTCCCGAACCCCTAAAAGAGCAGCTCCGGGTGGGAGGCAAGATGATACTTCCGGTTGGAGAAACATCACAGGAGCTGATCCTGGTCACCAGGAAAAACGGCTTTGCGGTGGAGGAAAAGATGGGGGTGATCTTCGTCCCCCTCATCGGCAAAGAGGGGTTTGGAGAACGGCAGATTTGATATATTCGGCTGAATGATCAATCTGACAAGATGAGGCCAATAGCGATAATAATCATGGACGGTTTCGGCATAAGCCCCACCCAGGAGGGAAATGCCATTGCTCATGCCAGCAAACCCAACCTGGAGCGATTGTGGAAGGAATATCCCACCACCACCCTCAAGGCATCCGGCCTGGCGGTGGGTCTGCCCCGAGGCCAGATGGGAAACTCCGAGGTGGGACACCTCAACCTGGGAGGGGGAAGGATCGTCTATCAGGACCTGACCAGGATCAGCCTGGCGGTGGAGAAGGGCACATTTGCCAGTAATCCCGTTCTGCATGAGGCCATGAATCTGGCCCGGAAGGGGGGCAGTAAGCTTCACCTGATCGGCCTTCTCTCCGACGGTGGGGTGCATAGCCACATCACTCACCTTTACGCCCTCCTGGAAATGGCAAGATCCATGGATCTCTCCCGGGTATTCGTGCATGCCATTTTAGATGGCCGGGATGTGCCTCCACGCAGCGCTCTTGGCTATTTCCGGGATCTGGAGGAGAAATTCTCTCAGACGGGCACCGGCAGCACGGCCACTGTGAGCGGCCGCTACTACACCATGGACAGGGACCGCCGCTGTGAGAGAGTAGAGAAGGCCTACCGCTGCCTGGTTTATGGCGAGGGTCTGCGGGCGGACAGCGCAGAAGAGGCGGTCAGAAAGGGATACGATCGGGGGGAGAACGACGAGTTCATCATGCCCACCGTGGTGGATGAGAGGGGCATGGTGGATGATGGGGATAGCATCATCTTCTTCAACTTCCGGCCGGACAGGGCCCGAGAGATAACCCGCGCTTTTGTGGATAAGGATTTTCAGGAGTTCGCCACCAAACCGATCCGGGTCCATTACACCTGCATGACCCAGTATGATGCCACCCTGAACGCACCAGTGGCCTTTCCGGCTGAGAACCTGACTGACACTCTGGGAGAGGTGGTCAGCCGGGCAGGATTAAAGCAGCTGAGGATAGCTGAGACTGAGAAGTATGCCCATGTCACCTACTTTTTCAATGGGGGAAAGGAAGAGGTCAATCCGGGGGAGGATCGGGTGCTGATACCCTCGCCAAAGGTGGCAACCTATGACCTGCAGCCCCAGATGAGCGCTTATGAGGTCCGGGACGAGCTCCTTGCCCGTCTCGATTCCGGCCGGTATGATTTGGTCGTACTCAATTTCGCCAATCCGGATATGGTCGGCCACACGGGCATCTATGAGGCAGCGGTGAAGGCGGTGGAAGTGGTGGACGGCTGCGTGGGTGAGATCGTTAACCGGATACTGAGTCTGGGCGGAGCGGTCCTTCTGACCGCAGACCATGGCAATGCAGAGAAGATGCAAGATTCAGATACCGGCCAGCCCCATACTGCCCATACCACCAATCCGGTGCCGATCTCTTTGATCACCTCTGACCGGAAAAGCTACCGCTTGCGAGAGGACGGAATTTTGGCTGATGTGGCACCGACAGCACTGGAGCTAATGCATATTCCCCAGCCCGAGGCCATGTCCGGAAGGACTCTCATAATATCGGAATGAGTCTTTGGATCATCCTTATGATCTGGATGATCCTGGGCATTCATTTGCCCCTGCAATGACCTCAGAAGCATTTTATAGGTTGCAGAATGGGTAATTAGCTGTTTAGAGAAGGAATTAGAGATGCGAGAAGATTCAAAGCCAGAAGAGTCCATTCTTCCAGATCGAGATTATCTTATGGATCTGCTGAAGAATATTATAAGTTTCAGGACGGTCGCCCCTCCAGGAGACTGCTATCAAGAGATAGTGGAGTGGCTGGAGCCCATATTCAGAGATATGGGGTTTGTGACGACGAAGATGATGATGCCCCAGGAGGTATTCGCAGCCAAATGCAGTGATAGCCGGCTGGTGGGGGACCGGTACAACCTCCGGGCCGATTTGTCTGTAGGGGCGGAAAAGACCCTGGTGATATATGCCCACCTGGATGTGGTGCCGGCAGAGGGCGAATGGGACACCGATCCCTTCTGTGCGGTGCAGAAGAACGGCCGGGTCTATGGCCGGGGGGTCTCAGACTGCAAGGGATCGGTCGCGGCCCTCGTCGCTGCTCTGAAGGCGCTCTTGTCCAAGGAAAAGCCCAAGTACAATCTGAGCATTCTCTTGACCACCGATGAAGAGGTGGGAGGCTACTCCGGCCTGTGTTATCTGACCGATCTGGGCCAGGTGAAAGGGGATCTGATGCTCTGCATGGATGGCTTTTCTGATGACGTGGGGATCGGGAGCAATGGCATCATAACCTGGGATGTAATGGTTAAAGGTCGCTCGGCCCACAGCGGATCGAGCTTCCTGGGGGTCAATGCGGTAGAAAGGTCGATTTTGGTCATGGAGAGGCTCATGGACCTGAAGAAAGTGGTACAGGCCAGACGGTCCCGCCTTCCCGCCAGCTCGCCGGTGAAATCGGTGGGAATAGAGAACCTCATGCCGATCCTCAATATCACCATGGTCAATGGAGGGGTTAAAGAGAACATAGTGCCCGATAGGTGCGTTCTCCGGGGAGACCGCAGGGTGATACCGGAGGAGAAGATGGAAGATGCGATGGAGGAGATCGAGAGGGCACTGGAGCCATTGAGGTCAGAAGGTATCGACTTCGAGCTGAAGTTCTATCCCGGATATCCGCCCATGAGCGTTGACCCGGAGCATGCCTGGGTGAATGAGGTGAGGGAAGCAGTGGAGAGGAGGATGGGATTTATGCCCCAGCTCTCAGCAGCCCAGGGAAGCTTAGACCAGGCCTATGCCACAGAGAAGACGGGGATTCCCACCTGCGTCTACGGCGTGGGCCGCCAGCTGGAGAGCAATATCCATGCTCCAAATGAGAACGTGCGCATAGCTGATCTGGAAGGGTATACCAAATTCTTAATTGAGCTATTGCAGTAGTCTGATATGAAGGTCATAGCGGTTGTCGGGACCAAGAAGACGGGAAAGACCACCCTGGTGGAGGCGCTGGTAAGATCCCTGGCAAAGCACGGAAAGGTGGGGACAGTCAAGAACATGGTCGATCATCCCGTGGACCGGGGGGACACCAAAAGGCACTTCGATGCTGGGGCTGATGTGGTCATAGGTCTGGGCGAGGCACGCCTTTTGGTAAGACGGGATCGGGGAGACCTGGAGTCTGCCCTGGCGGAGCTGGAGAGAGAGGGGATGGACTATGCGGTGGTGGAGGGGTTCAAGCACAGCTCTCTATTCAAGATCGTCATGGCGGACATTGAGGTGCCGAACATGGTGCGAAGGGTGAGGCTCCCTGAGGTGGACGAGGACCTGGTGGCGGAGCTCGCGGAGATGGTCAGGGGGATGGAGGACTACAAAACAGCGGGCTAGAGAATTGACCTCAGCGAAAAAAATTGTGGCTCCTCGCTGTTTGTTATGGGTGAACTTGAATCGCAAATTCTCTGTATCTTTTGTGCCTCAGTGGTGAACCGCGATGCACTGGCCCAACCACAGAGTCACAGAGGCTACATTCTCTGCCTGAACTCACCTGCATAATTCAGCGAAGAGCCGCCATTATTAGCATGCGGTGCTCATCATAGAAAGCATTCCGGCTCCTTTCGCTTCCAGTGCCGGGGATGCAGCCTCTTAGACGCGCGTCTCTGGCCAGGCCAGGTTTCATCGTCCTCGCATTCTCCGGGCAGAGCTTGATACAGGCGCAACAAGTGATGCATTTGATATGAAAATGGGCTTCACGCATATCGGTGCAACCGTTCCAGCATGCGATTAATGTTTCAGGCATGCCCTCAATCCACGACCTATTTTCATGCCTCATGGGTGCCCAATTGGGCATGAAAGTTTCTTTGTATCGATCACCTCGCTGTGGTCCGGGCGATGGTACCTACAGGGCATGCCTCTGCACAGATCCCGCACTGGATACAGGCATCACTCACCTCGAGAATGAATGCTCTCCGATCCAGGCCCTTCCGACGACCTTGACGCATCCGTCCTTCGCCAGGATATCCTTAATTTCGGGAGAGTGCATCTTCTCGAACGTCTGGTTGCCATAAACGATTACGCAGACCGCAGGGTATGGCAGGCCCTGATTGCATGCAGCCAGTCGGTCAGGAGTGCCGGCACCCTTCCCATGTACACCGGCACGCCCACGATGAGCAATTCCTTACATAAGAAATTACTGCAGTATCTTGGTGATGACCAGCCTCCATTCCCTGCCATGCAGCCCAGCTGTAGTCCAGTATGTGTCCTTGGTCACTGCCTTCTTATCTTCTTCAGTGACCTGGAAGCTATAGCTTCCGTGACCGGACCTGTCAGCGATTATCTTCTCTCCCAAGGCCAGCAGGCCGGGATATGGCGCATAAAGCGGGTCCTCGAATAGATACTTCCCTATCTGGCTCTCATCTCGGTCGTGGGCAATTAGACCATCCAGATGCATTGACCAGAAGCTGTAGTC
>NZ_DAIK01000078.1:0-2144 GCF_002496085.1 Methanosaeta sp. UBA458
GTTCCTGTGCAGCCTAATGGATATTTCGAGCCCCTCCATTCCGTCTATGAGCGGGAGAAGATGCAAGCATCCTGCCAGAGGGCTTTGGAGAGCGGGGAGAGAAGGATTCACGTTCCCCTGCAGGAGCTGGTCGTCAATCGGGTCTCAAAAGAGCTTCTGCTGCCGATGGACCCCGAGCTTCTCTCTTTTTTCAACCTCAATACCAGAGAGGATCTGGAAAAGGCAAGAGCTCTATGGCAGGAGAAAGGCAAAAAAGGCTGATTAATTTAGAAATACCGCTTCAGAGCGTAATAGATCATGTAGACTATCGCTATGAAGAGTGCTAATTTAGCCAGAGACCAGAAGCTGTTCCAGAGGATTAGGGCCACTATGACGGCCAGCAGTATCAGCACTAGATTCTTCTCCCGGCTCATTGATGGCTGCTGAAGTTTGTACATCCGCCTTGGCATGAAAGGTCATCGTCGGAATTAGTATTAATCATTTTTCCCAAGCTCAACCTCAGAACCAAAAGCATTATACATCCTTATTCCTTTCCTGGGCTGGTGAATTTGATTTGGACAAGCTCGAGCTGGTGATGAGGAATACAGAAGAGATTGTGACCGTAGATGAATTGAAAGGACTGCTGGAGAAGCCCAGCCGCCCGCGGGCTTATGTGGGCTATGAGACCAGCGGCAAGGTCCATTTGGGCCACATGCTGACCGCCAACAAGCTTCTCGACCTGCAGAGGGCGGGCTTCGATGTGGTCGTTCTTTTAGCGGATCTGCATGCCTTTCTCAATGAGAAGGGAACTCTTGAGGAGGTGCGCCAGATCGCCGACTACAACCGGGACTGCTTTATGGCTTTGGGCCTCGACCCGGAGAGGACGGAGTTCGTCTATGGCACAGATTATCAGCTCCAGCCGGATTTCATGCTCAAGATCCTGCAGATGGCCAGAAATACCTCTCTCAACCGGGCCAGGCGCAGCATGGACGAGGTCAGCCGGAATGCAGAGAACCCCATGGTTTCTCAGATGATATATCCCCTGATGCAGGCGGTCGACATCGCCGACCTGAAGATCGATCTGGCGGTGGGAGGCATAGACCAGCGGAAGATCCACATGCTGGCCCGCGAGGAGCTGCCCCGCCTGGGACTGCCCGCGCCCGTATGTCTGCATACGCCCCTGATTCCAGGACTGAACGGGGAGAAGATGTCCTCCTCTAAGGGGAATAATATCGCGGTGGACGAGCCGGCTCAAGATGTGGAGAAAAAGATCAAGAGCGCCTTCTGCCCGGCAAAAGTGGTGGAGAACAATCCGGTGCTGGCGATATGCAAGTATCACGTCTTCCCCCGGATGGAGGCGGGGATGACCATCATGAGGCCGGAGAAGTTTGGCGGTGATGTGCACTACGATAATTACGAGCAGCTGGAGGCGGACTTTGTCAGCGGGGCCATGCATCCCATGGACCTGAAAAAGTCTTGCGCAGAGTGCATGATCGAGATCCTGGCACCAGTGCGGGAGAAGATGAAGGTGTGAAAAAATTCGTGGCTTTTGGTCGGGATGCTTTGAGGTAGATGGAATCACAGAGAGATTCGTGGCCGAGATTCTTTGAAAGCTTTCAATATTCTCACTCCACCCTCACCCTTGCCCCCAGCCTCTCCATCTCCCTGAAGAATCCCGGATAGCTCACATCCACTGCCTCAGCGGTATCGATCCTCGTCTCACCGGCCACAAGGCCCGCCACTGTCAGCGCCATGACGATCCTGTGGTCGTGATAGCCGTGAACGCTCGCCCCGTGCAGCTTTCCGCCCGTGATCTCCAGGCCGTCCGGCCGCTCTTTGACCTTCGCCCCCATCTTCGTCAGCTCGACGGCCATGGCATGAAGCCTGTCCGTCTCCTTGTGGCGGACGTGCTCCGCATTCACCACCGTCGTCGTGCCCTTTGCCACTGCGCCCAGGACGGCGATGGTAGGAACCAGATCCGGCGTTCTGCCGGCATCGATCTCTATTCCCTCCAGATCTCCTCCTTTGATCCTCAGATCCCCTGATTCCCTGTTCCAGGAAACCTGGGCCCCCATGCGGGTAAGGATATCGATGATGGCCGAATCCCCCTGTCTGGAGGGCAGGATCCCTTTCACCATCACCTCCGATCCCGTGACCGCAGCGGC
>NZ_DAIK01000078.1:2232-22009 GCF_002496085.1 Methanosaeta sp. UBA458
GTGATCTCTGCATAGGGGCGGGACTTCAGCTCTCCCACAATCCGAATCCTCGTCTCCCTTTCCGCCAGGGGAGAGGCAATGAAGAGAGCAGAGAGAAACTGGCTGCTCAGCCCGCCTTGCAGGTGCGCTGTGCCGCCCAACATCTTCCCTCTGATGACCAGGGGGGCTTTACCGTTATTCTTAATGGAGAAGGCGTCCGCTCCCAGCTCTCTAAGGGAGTCAAGCAACGGTCCATTGGGCCGGGTGCGAATGGAGGAGTCGCCCGTGAGAACAGCTCCTGCGGTGAGCGCGGCCACCGCTGAGCAGAAGCGCAATGTGGTGCCCGAGTTCAGCACGTCTATCACATTCTCTGGGGTCTGGGGCAGATCTCCTACCCCATCGATGAAGAGGTCGTCCTTTTTCTCTTCTTTCCCTATCTTGGCCCCGAAGGCCTCGCTGGCAGATACCGTGGCCAGGGTATCGGCAGAGAGCAATGGCCGCAGGACTCTCCCTCCCGGGCCCAGGGCGGTTATCAGAATAGCGCGGTGGGTGTAGCTCTTCGAGGGAGGGGCATAGACCTCGCCGGATACACTAGAGCACTCGACTGAGGCGATCATGAACGGGAGATGAATGAGGATGTATAAGAAATGAGTGCCATGATATAGCCTGACACGATGGCCTGAAAAGGAAGAGAGAGAAGCCCCCACTCCTCTACCTCCTCTGCCGCTATTACGGCATTCAACGTAGTACGACATAAGTCGAATATAAGCCTTGCGGCCTGTACTGGATCGTGCTCGAGGACGAGTGAGAATCGTTCTTCAGTAAACCTTAATGTTCAGCTCAGTCACTTTGGCAATGGACAGGAAATCTCTATCCTTCGTCATCAAGGTCTCACCACCGCTTGCCACTGCAATGCCGGAGATGAGTATATCGAAGGCATTGATGGAAATCCCCAGATCCATGAGCCTGGCCATGATCTCGCTCGACCTTTCCGCAGCGGTTAAATTAAAATCCAATATTCTAATATCGGAAAAGAATCTCCGAAAGAATTTCTCCTCCGTTCTTGATCTATAACGTCTTATGCCAACAAATATTTCATAATAATTTATTATAGTAGTTGTGACATCACCACCTATCACACCTTTAATCTCCTCGCCACCTCGAAACAGGTCAATAAGAGCGCTGGTATCCAGGACGATCAAACTCTCGACCTCGCCATCTCTCTTATCCTCTTAGAATCTGCTTCCAGCCGGTCTAAAATCGGATCTTCCTTAAGAGCTCCAAAGTATTCAGATAGATTCACTTTATCCTTCTTGAGCAGCCTTTCTATTGCATCGCTAAAGCTCTCTTCTTCTCTCTTTGCATCTTTAAGCAGTTTATATACATCGTCTCTAATGGAAATGGTCTTGGATGCCATGCATCTGTGTATGTATGCACAGATATATACGGTTTGGGATGTGGAACTAAAAGCAGCAGAATGGTGCCTCAAAGGATAATTTATAAAGGCAAATCTCAATGGTGATTCCCGGTATGAAAATCATCTGCGCCTACCCGGTAAATCTCGATGCGTTATACGACCTCGGTGAAGAGAGGATATCCCGTTTCATCCAATCAGCCGATCCTTCAGGGATAAAAAGCGAGATGAAGGGCTCGATCAGGAGCCGAGAGGATCTCATATCCTCACTCCTATACTGCATCCAGCAGGGATCGGGTGCGGAGATCCTGGTGGAGAGCCTGCAGCTGGCAGAAGAGATCGAGGCCTCCTTTCCCTGGAGCTTCCGCCTGGGGGGTAACGCCGGAATCATGGCCAACCTACTGGCCGAACTGGGGGCCAGGCCGATTCTGAATGCACCAGCCCTCGAACCCAGGCTGGCAGCGCTACTTCATCCCGGTGTGGGAATTCCAGTCTCTGGACGCCTTATGGAACCATCACTGGCGGCGGAAAGGCCGGATCTAAGCTCAGAGGTGCTGCATTTCGTCTTCCAGTTCAAAGAAAGCGATCGCATCCCCTCCCCCCAGGGGCCGATATCTGCCGCCAGAGATAACCGCTTCATTGCCACCTACGATCCGGTGAACACCAGAATGGAATCGAACCAGGACTTCGACGCCTACTGTCGGGATTTTATCCAGGAAATCGAAGGTGCAATCTTATCCGGCTTTCACCTCGCTCCCCGGGACCGGTATCGAGAGATCTTCCCCCCTAGGATCGAGCAGATCAGGAGCTGGAAAGAGGCTAATCCCAATATCTACATCCATGTGGAGATGGGCTCATTTCAAAGCCAAAAGATCGCCAGGCACTTTCTCCGGCTCCTCGAAAAGGCAGACAGCCTGGGACTGAACGAGGATGAGCTGGAGACGGCGACAGCAGAATATTCCGCGATTGGTTCATCTCCTGTTTCATCGACTGTTTTATCGACCGCCAGGCCAAAAATGAGCCAGTGGCAGGAGAGGGTGCAAAAAGCGGCGGGACTGAGAGAACATCTGGGCATCTTCAGGGTCTCAGTCCATACCAGAGACTACATTCTGAGCATTATGGAAGAGGGAAAGATCACTGCAAAAGAAGAGCTTCTCTCTCTGCAAAAAGGGGCGGATGCGGCGGCCGCTCTGGCTGCTACCGGCTCGGCAAAGGGAATGCCGCCAAATGAGGTCAATCCCAGGGGTCTGGAGGCCCAAAGGGAATTCTGTCGACTGGGGGCAGAGGCTGCAGGAGTGGGACGGGGAGCTTTTCACAAAAGAGATGGGCTGGTGGTATCCTTGATGCCTTCCCTTCTGGCTAGAGAGCCGCGCATCACCGTGGGCCTGGGTGATACCGCTACTGCCGCCACCTTCTACCAGGAGCTGCAGGCGATCAAGCGAGATCGGATCTGATCTCTTTTCTCTCTAAAAGAAGCTCGCCCGCCAATTCTTTCACCCTATCCGCCAGATCAGGGGCGCTGATAGAGATCCTATCCTCACCCCGGAAGATCTCTTCTCTTGCCCGCCCTCCCACGATATCATCGTAGCCCGGCCGAACCCTGATGATGATGCTGCCCGGCAAGATGGTCAGGCTCCCGGCGAGGCGATCGATGTCCCCGTCCACGATCCCGACCACAGCAATTCCCAGGCGGGCGAGAATATCGCCGGCAATGGCCGTGGTGTCGTCTCCCACCGTCAGGGCCACGGCTGCTCCTCCTGCCGCCTCGAAGGCATCTTCTGCACAATGGTCAATGAATGCTGCACCCTCTCCCCGATTCTCTCCTATCCTTGGCCTGACAGTGCTCCGCCTGATGGAGCCGCTGCGGATGATAGCCTTTTCCAGATCTACCCGATGCAGCTTTTCCAGGCCGTGCATTTTCGGCTCGGCTCCTTTCAGGTCAATTATCTTTCCCCCTTTGGCCTTGATCTCCACCTCTGCTCCGATTGCCCGGCCGATGACCGTACCGTTAACGGATATCAGCTCTCCGGGAATCACCCCGGTCATAATGCGCCGTACAGTATCCCCTTGGATCAGGGTGCAATCCCTGGGCCTGGGCCGCAGCAGATCCAGCCCCAGATCTGCTGCCAGCCTGGCGGCGACTGCCAGACCCTCTTCATTGATGTCTTCAGAATCTGAAGCGAAATGGCTGAGGGTGAGATCGGCCACAAACCTCCCGCCGCAATCGATCTGGATCAGGGGTTTATCGATTCCGGCAAGCTTTGCCACCATTGTCCCGAAGGCCAGGCCGGTCTCCCGGCACTTGGCCTGGTTGAGAATGATGACAATATCCGAATCCTCCGCCATATCCCGGATGGAAATGCTCGGCCGCCTTCTGGTGTTGATGGTTATGATCCCCTCCAGATCCGCATCAATGACCGCCACCCTGCCCATGGTCCCTCCCAGAACGGCGTTCACCCTTCCCATCTGCTTCAGGTGATTTATCAGCTGCACAGCTCCGCCTGAGTCTATTATCTCCGGACCGTGTACTACCACCCCGATTCTCTTGCTGGATGGGGGGATCATTTTCTCAATATGGGAGCCCTTAGAGGATGCTTGTTCTTCCTTAAGTAGATTGAGAACTTCCTGGAGCCCTTCTCTTCGAGAAAAGCATACATTGCCGTCTAGAATTGCCTCTAGCTTCCCAATAGCCTCAACTATTCTTGACATGCCACATTATTACGCACAGCCAAAACCCAAGCCTATTCCGGGCGGATGGGGTCAATCCTTGCCGGGCTTTTCGCCCACCCTTCCGCCGGTGACTCATCTATCCCAAAAGGCTGACTTATCCGCCAGTCTCCAGGTTTTCATCCTGCATCTTGGCAGCATCCATCATCTCTTGCGTCTGCTTGAACCTCTCCTGGATCTGCTCGAGCGTCATGCCCTCAAGCTCCTTTCTCTCCGGTGGCTTCTCAATAAGCTCCAGTGTATCAAGCTTGTAGTAGAGCCCGGTGCTATCCAGATAGGCCCAGACGGTTCCATCATCCTCTGTCTTCAGCACCTTCACCTTTCCAATGGTGCCGGTGCCCATATACCTGACCAGACTGTCCTCTCTTATCTCTGCCATCTCCAGTTCGCCTCTGCTTTCCCTAAATCCATGCATTTCATCGGTCTAGAACCTTTCCACCGTCACCGATGCTATCTGCCCGCCCGCCGGCCAGCCCTTGACTTCTGCTCCCTCGGGCTCGGCAATGATCTCCAGGCCGTGAAACTCCTCCGATCCGCAGAGCACATTCTGCTCTGGATGGGTACCCGGCAGAATCATGCAGCTCAGACGGGTGGAGGGGCCTATGGACACCACCGTCTTCAGCCGGGGGGAGGCAGGATGGCCTTTGGGCAGAACTATCAAGGGGGCTTCCAGCTCCCTGATCTGAAAGAGGGTGCAGTGCAGACCCCGCCTGATCTTCTCTCCCCGGCCAAAGGAAGAGGCAACTATCAACTCCTCTGGCTCAGTGAATAGAACGATCTCTTTTTGCTCCGTCTCCAGATAGAAAAAGTGCCCTTTGGTCTTAGCCAGAGCTATGGTGCCATTTTCGCCCTCGATATAGGCGATCTCGTCCTCATTCAAGAGTATATGCATGACCTATGAATGAACCAATAGACTTCCAATGGACTTGTATGGATTCGGATTCCAGTTCAGACTGCCTTTACATTCCTTGACTTGCAGGAAGGACACATAGGCCTTCTTCCCATGCCCTGGAACTTGTTATTGCAGTCCAGGCACTCATAATCCTTGGCAACCAGAGTCTCTACGTCCCCTAAGTCTGGTCCGCCACCAACGGTACACATATTGCCTTCACCTCGTTTTTCTGTTAGGAGATCAGCGTATATAAAGCAGGCGGCTGATCTGCTGTCTATTCTCGGCACAGATAGCAACCTCCGTTTCGATTAAAAATGCGATTCAATCAGCCATATAAAGACTTCAATGAAAGACCAACTTCCTTTATGCGTACGAATTTCAATCAGCTGAAAGCGCGCCCGGTATTTTAAAAAAATTCAAGCTTTATTTTATATCTCATACCATTCTTCGTCTGAGCCATATCTCCAACAATCTCGACTCACTGCCTAAAAAAGATTTGTTAACCCCTTTGGCGCACTTTCACCGCTATATCGCTTAAAAAACCTAACAAATTACAGCCTGAATTACGCTTTTCACCCACCCCCTGAGGATGGCGGGAGGCACACTGCATGATTTGCGAAGAACGCATATGATTCCATCTGTGAGGCACAGCATTTTATTTGCAGGTCGAAAACTAGTGCACCGTAACACAAGTATTGAATGATAGAATAAAGATCAAGAAGCCTATCCTTTCTCACCTCTTGGTTCAAAATTAATGTTATGGTGCATTAGTTTATCTATGATACCTCAGCAGTTTCTGTAATAATCGCAATTTTGAATTGTGATTAGAATCCTCAATCTCATTTTCCATTTTTATCAATTCAATCCGACTCTCATTGATGTCTTTCGTTAAATATTTTGATATTGATATGAGCAGAGGATTTAACTCATTTTGATGAAATGAATAAAATTTGTTGCTTATATCTCTTGCCCATTCTGTCAGTTGTTCCTCAGATAATCCATCAGGCAGCGGTTTATCAATGAAGACTTCAAAATACTCTTTTTGAATCTTTGGTATATTATTAATCAGATCAGTTAATTCTTCTGTGCCTTCAAACTTGGTGTGGATCAGACCTATAACTTCCCATATATATTGAATGTGTTCAGCATATTTTATTTCTGCTTTGAAGTTGTTCTGGAGCACTGCTAATAACCAAGCATTATGGATCTCGTCGGTTATTTCTTGAGAGTAAGTGACAAATTTCTCTCTTTCTTCTCTTCGGTATAGATATTGAAAAATCAATCCGGTAGAACTTAACAGTCCCATAAACTTGCTATATGCTTCTTCTTGGCCCCTCAATTCTCTCTTTTTTTCCTCTATTTTGGATCGTTTCCGTGCATCTTCCATTGTTTTATAGGTTGCTGAAACCAACTTAAAGGTGGCAATTGCGAGAACAAGGGTTCCTATGGTGGTTCCGATTGCAGCATAGGCTTGGATAGTATCGACATCCATTACTTGCTCCTCCAAAGCGTTAAAGGTATGCTCTTTTTTTGGTTATAACCTTATCGCCTTGTTTTAAGAAGAACCGACCACTTGGTTAGGCAAGTTAAGCAATATGTGCATCTAGACACCCCTTATTAGTGTATCGATGTAGCAATCATATCATCCTTTTTCTTCTTTCCTTCTTTCAAAATAGAATGGGTTTGCATCGATATTTTTTTTCATTTCAACGAGGAGAAGGACTGAATCCACAAGGATCGGTCCTTCGCCTGCCATAATTAATTGGGGCTACATCAGAATGGTCGTGTCAAGCCTTTTCTTAGTTAGCGAGCATTATCTCCTCATCGCCTTCACTCGCTCGAATATCTGGTTCATGGTATCGACATTGCTCTCCGTAAAGGAGAAGGGCGAGCTGGTGAACGGCTGGAAGTAGATCGGCACATCGTCCAGACGGTAGAAGGTGCCGTCGCTCTCCATGGCATCGATCACTCCCGGCAGGACAACATCAGATAACATGGTGGTCGGACAGGGAGCGATATCTATGCAGGCCACGGGAATTTTGGCCAGGTACTCCGAGCAGGCGGCAGGAAAGTGAGATACCAGATCCGCCGATAGGATAAAAGCGGCATCGATATCCTTCTCCCGCAAGACATCCACTGCCGTGTACTCTCCCGGATTGTAGCGGGGATAGCCGCGAGCGAAATCCAGGCCGAAGGGGAAACCGTATAGATATGATGCTATCTGGTTGAACCCGGCCACATTGCAGTGCCCTCTGAGAGCTCCGATCACGAACTTGGTGTGGCTGTTCAGCTCCTTTACCAGGTTGAAGGCCATCTCTGCATTTCGATGCTTTCCGTATGAGGAAGCAATGCCAAGGCCCACATAAATAGCCCCGAAGTTGCAGCTCTTCATCATATCCAGCATCTTCTCCATCTCGGAGATGGACACACCGGTCACATCTTCAGCCGTTTGGTGCGGCCTTTTGCCGTGCAGGAGGGTGAGAAGAGCACTGAGCAGCTCATAGTCTGTATTGGGATTGAGCTGAATGTGCAGGTCCGCATTCTGGGCGGTTATGCTCCTCCTCGGGTCGACGCAGATGACCGTCCGGTCAAACCTCCCCCTTTGGGTCCAGTAGCCCCTGGGATAGACGGCATAACGGGACATGTGCCTGGGCATGGACTCCAGGGGATTGGAGCCCCAGTAGACCGTCAGGTCCGCCCTCGACTTGCTCTGTCCGGCGGTAGCCCCCACCCGTCCCGCCTCCTGAATGCCCATAGTGGTGGGCCCGTGACAGACGGTGGAGTTCGAGTCGGCTATGCCCCCTAGGAACTCTGCCATATGGATTCCCACCTCCATCGCCTCAGTAGAGGTCTCGCTGCCCATGAAAAGGAGGGGACGCTCTGAATTTGCCAGGATCCTCGCTGTCATCTCAATGGCCTCATCCCAGCTCGCCCGCCTTAGCTCTCCATCCGCTCTTACAAGCGGCTCTCGGATCCTGTGAGGGCTCACGACCTCCTGGAACTTGGCATTTCCCATCTTGCAGGCATTCCTGACCGTAAGACCCTGACCCTCCAGCTCCACCTGAATATCATCACAGGAGGCCCCGCAGACTGGACAGACAATATTTTTTGTTACCATCATCTAACCCCGCTTTTGCAGCTTGTATAGCTTTGCTGTTAGCTCCTCCGCCGAGAGGACCATATCATTTGAGGGCTCAACTTTCACCGGCGAGCCCTTGTAAAGGGGTGAGCCGGAAGAGAAGGTCTCCGGGTCCACCACCACATTGGACCAGATGGCTCTGGGCATGAAGACCTGGCCAGAAGAGAGCTTCTCCGCTCCATAAGCATAAACTACAACCGAGTGGCCGTCCCTGCTGGTTACTTTAACCCTATCCGGCGAGCCCATGGCCAGGAAGTCCGCCAGGTTCATCTCGCAGACGGCGCATTCCTCTTTGTAGTCATTGGTGAGCTTGCTTCCCCCTTTGGCAAGTCTGCCCTCCTCGATTGTGCTGCCGGTGTTCAGCAGAAACATTTCCGTCATTTTCCCACCTCCTGGGCCATTCTGGAGTAAAGCATTCCCTTGGGATTCTTGCCGGCGGCATAGTCGCCCAAGAAGCGGGCAAACCTCCCCTCCAACTGCATCTCGCCGATCTTGGGATTGATCTCGATTCCCTGATGGACAAAGCCTGGAGAGAAGTTCTTCACCTCACCTAAAATCACCACAGTTCCACCGCTCATCTCCGCTCCCAGACCTCGAACCGCATTGCCCTTGATGATTAGCAGGCCGCCAGTCTGGCGGATGGCACAGAAGTTCTCAACATTGCCCTCCACGGTTATCGATCCTCCCGCCAGGCCGCCGCCCAGCTGGCTCCTCGCATCTCCCTTTATTATGATCTGGCCGCCGGTCATCCCCCGCCAGCTGCCCCGATAAGCGGAGCCCACATGATCTCCCGCGTTCCCGGATATCTGCAGCAGGCCTCCTTTCATCTCCATTCCTGACCAGGAGCCGGCATCGCCTCTGACCAGGATCTTGCCCCCTGTCATCTCTGCTCCGGTGTGCATTCCCGCCGGTCCCAAAATCTCGATCATGCCGGAATTCATCCCCTGGCCGATGCGCTTTACCCGGGATACATCCCCATCGATTATGATCTTCGTCTCCTCTGGAGAGCCGCCATTCCCCTGAATATCCACCTCAAAGAACTGGCTCAAGGGCAGCTCTTTAGGTCCTTGCCAGACCAAAAGCTCCTCTATCTGCTCTTTTGTCTTTCCGGCAAAAAGGTCGGGACGAATGACCTCAGCCTCTACGGTAATGCCAATCTTGCCCCTGGGAACAAGCTTTATTTCTGCCATCTTCCTACCTCCTCGCCACTGCCTCCATGGGCATGTTAACCGGTATTGGAACCGGGTTTTTCAGGTACTTATCGGGGACGGGATAGTTGGCAAAGCCCACTGTATAGTATTTGAACCAGTCCCGAACATCCCTCATCATATCCTTTTCCACATCTTCGTCCATATGGGGCTGGCAGTAATATCTCCGGCCCTCGGGCACATAGACGATCTCTCCCTTCCGGGCGACGATCTGGCCGTCTTTTATTGTGAAATCGGGCCGGCTGAACCGGGAGACGATATATGATGGATCGTTGACATTCAGATCCCCAGGATCGATATCATAGATGGTCACATCGCCGTCTGCGCCCACTCCCAGGTGGCCTTTGCGGTGGGCCATGCCTATGGTCCTGGCCGAGTTGGCTCTGGTGAGGATGGCAATATCATAGAGGCTCATCTCCCGGTCCACTCCACCCAGGCTGGACTTATCATAAGCCCATTTGTGGCACTCTTTGGCGGTATCGTCCCTAGCTTTTTTAGACATGAGCCAGGCGATCACCTGAGGATACTGGCTGAACAGGCCTCCGTTGGGATGGTCGGTGGTCATGATCGTCTTCCAGGGATCGTCGATCAGCAGGAGTACCTCCAGGCCTATGGCCCACATGGTGGCATGGACCGGGCTGCTCTTGAGGTACATCAATGAGAGGACTCCTGAGCCGCATTCCATCTCTATGTCGCAGTTGGACCACTTCTGGCCGGTCAACATGTAGAGGTCATGCTGGGCCGGGCCGTCGCCGGTCATGGTGGTAGCCGGGCCGAAGGGGACTGAGCCGCTGTCTATGACCACGTTCTCCGTCTGGTTGATGTATTTGGCCAGATCGGGAGCGCCGGAGCAGAAGTCCCTCCATGAAGATCCTCCATAGCTACTGAACTGGGCGTGAGCCAGGTAGACGGTCTGTTTTCTTTTGGCGCTCTCACGTGTCTGGGCCCATTCCAATTCCGTCTTGCTGTTCGGTTCCAGAGACGAGGTGATCATCAGCGAATCTCGGGCTGTCTCCCAGTTGCCAGGATGGCCCAGGTTGTTGGCATGGAGGTGAAGTGACATGGGAAGGCCCAGCAATTCGTTGACCTCAGCCAGGCCCCGGATGATCTCCCGGGAGGTGACCTCGAAATGGATGTTGGGCTCGTCCAAGCCTTTCACGTTCTTGGCCCAGCCCCAGTTCTCAACCCCCGCGGGATTGACGCATTTTATGCCGTAGGCCTTGTGAGTTCTCATCATCCAGGCCACATAGGCCGCTGCCTTCTCGATGTCGCCATCCTTCAGGTAGCGCATGACAAACCAGTTGTTGCCAAAGACCATGTAGGCGCCCATATCCAGGATGGGGGTGGCCCTCATCTCCTCATGGGTATGGCGGGCCTCCAGTGGTGGCATGGCCGCCTCGAAGACGGTGGTATAGCCCATAGCAGCATAGTCGTACCCTTGCTTGTATACGGATGGGACGGTGTAGCCGCTGCCCGAGTGGGTGATATCCGTCTTCTTGCGGACGGATTTGTAGTGATCCTCGGGGCGCATGAGCCGGCCGGCGTTGACCTTGGTTCCTGCCACATGGGAATGGGCGTCAACCCCTCCAGGCATAACTGTCTTTCCCCGGGCATCGATTACTGTGGCATCTTTAGCCTCCGGGCCGGAGAGGGAGGAGACCACCTTGCCCTCTCTTATGAAAATGTCTTTTACCTCTCCATCAATTGCATTCAGAGGATCGAAGAGATATCCATTCTTAATGATCATCGTCTTGGTAGAATTTGCTGCCATCAGACCACCTCTCTGGGCACCAGCCGGATCGCATCTGCCGGGCAGATCATGCTGCAGGTGGCGCATGAGCCGCAGACTTCCTGGTCGACCACCTTGACTGTGCCATCTCTGACCTCAAGGAGCGGTTTTCTGTCCAGCTCGTTCAGATGGCCGGCGGCAAGATATGGATCGGAAAGGGCATTGACCGGGCAGGCGATGACGCAGTTTCCGCAGCCCAAACACGCAATCTCATCCGTCTCCAGGCAAGAGGTGAGAGTGGGCCAAGGAGCAGGAAGGGCGAGCTTCTTCTCAAAAGCTCCTTTGCCCTTCATCTCCGGGATGATAGCGGTCTTGGAAACCACAATCGCTCGCACCGGACAGGCCTGGGCACATGCTCCGCAGTAGATGCAGGCATCAGGCCGGTGGCTGACCTTCTCACCCCTCTCCCCCGCCTTCCATTCCCGGTTGAACAGGGCATTGGCAGGACAGGTGTGAACGCATGTCTTACAGGCCTGGCAGACGTTATCGTCACGGCTGAAGGTCCCGGCGAAGGGTTTTTCAAAGGATATAGCCCCCGTCGGGCAGACCGAGGCGCACCAGCCGCAATGCACACAGCGCTCCAGGTCAATTATCGTCCGGCCGCCGACCTTGAGGCTGCCGTCCTCTGACAGATGCCTGTCCTCTAGCTCAATGCAGGCCTGGGGGCAGACATCGCAGCACAGGCCGCAGTGAACGCACTTCTCGCTGTCGACGACGGTGGACTTGATCGCGACGCTGAGATAGGAATTATCCATCTCTGCAATGCCATTCTTTCTGAACTCCAGGGCGCCAGTGGGACAGACCCGGGAGCATAGCGCACAGAAGGCACAGGCCCCGCTCATTCTCTTCTCAATGAAGTCCTTGTCGATCAGGCCGCGGACCACAGCTCCCACCGATCCTATAATCAGCTCCCCTTTGGGGCAGACCTGAACGCAGGTTCCGCAGCCGATGCACCTGTCCGGCAGATAAAACTGCGCTCTGTCTTCTCGGGATTCCAGCAATACCTCTCTCATCTTAACCCTGCCTTCTGGGCATCGATTTAGGCAGGAATGGGTTAAGAATGTTTTCGTAAAAATCTCGGGACATCATATCTATTCTACCAGAAGCCATTTGCACCAGAAGGGCTCAAGCAGAATACAAAGCAGGAATAGATGCCGCCCGATGAGGGGAATTGAGCCATGCGCCCCGAGGGTGGAAGTGGAGTGGAAATGCAGATCTATATGCCGGATGGGAGCAGAGTGGAATTGGCAGCGAAAGACCGTCTCATTGAGGAAATATTAAAGGAGCTGAAGATAAACTCTGAGGAAGTAATAGTGACTTTGAACGGCAGAATAGTGGCGGAAGAGGAGACTGCTGGCGGCTCAGATGAGTTGAAGATATTTAGAATAGTGCATGGCGGATAGATCAAATCCCCATTAAATCCTCTGCAAAATCCTTAATAGATCAGTGCAATTCCAATCCGGGTGATCAGATGCTGAGCGATGCCGAAAGGGAGAGGTACTCCCGTCAGATCCGCCTCTTTGCTGAGGAGGGCCAGGAGAGGCTGAAGAAAAAGATAGTCTTCATAGCAGGAGCAGGTGGTCTGGGCTCTGTCATCTCATTATACATGGCGGCCTCGGGCTTTGGCAGGATTCGCATAGCGGACTGTGATTCAGTTGACCTGAGCAACCTCAACCGACAGATCCTTCATGGCAGCCTGGACCTGGGCCGGAGCAAGGCCCAGTCAGCTCTGGAGACTCTGAGCGATATCAACCCGGAGGGAGAGATCGAAGCCCTGCAGGAGAAAATCTCCGCGGAGAACATCAATGCACTGGTGCAGGGCTGTGACATGATCATGGACGCAATGGACAACTTTCCGGCCAGGTATCTGCTGAACCATGCCGCTTTAGAGAGAAGGATTCCCCTCTTTCACGGCGCCATCAGCGGATTTCAGGGGCAGGCAACGACAATATTGCCAGGGAGGACTGCCTGTCTGCGCTGCATCTTTCCCCGCGCTCCGCCGGCACAGGAGTCTCCTGCCCTGGGCTCGACCTGCGGGGTCATCGGCTCCATTCAGGTTAATGAAGCCATAAAGTTCGCCCTTGGCAGAGGCGAGCTTCTGAAAAACCGCCTTCTCCTCTGGGACGGTCTCTCTTCCACCCTGGAGGAGGTTTCCTGTGAGAAGAGCATGAGCTGCATGGAATGCGGATCCATCTAGGGGATTGAGAGCAGCAGTCCCGCCGCATGGAATAATCTATTAAGCTCGACTGAGGATATCTGAATCGAATCAGGATTATCAAGATCAAGGGATGAGCGTATGACCGAAGGCAAGAAGGCGCTGTTGGTGATGGGCTGCCCGGAGGTGCCGGTGCAGATCAGCATTGTGATCTATCTCGCCCATAAGCTAAAGAAAGAGGGCTGGGATGTCACTGTGGCGGGAACAAATGCCCCAATCAAGCTGCTCAAGACAGCAGATCCTGAGGGCTATTATGTGCAGAAGACGGCGGACCTGGACTGGATCATACAGGAGATCGTGGAGAAGAAGATGGACTTCGACGCCTGCTTTGCTTTCATGCACAGCGATGCCGGCATGGCATATGGGGCCACTTTCAGCGCCATATCCAAAGCCGTGCATTATGCGGTCGTCTTCGGCAAGAATGCAGAGGCGCTTGGTGAGAGCATAGATTATCCGACGGAGAAGATCGTGGCCAAGGCGACCCATAATCCTGGGCCTCTGAAGAGCAAGATAGACAAGGTGATCATTTGAGCTGCATTGAGCAGATGAAGTACAAGCTGTACCTGGAGAGGACCTCATTTAAAGAGGCGCGGGAGTTTATAGAGAAGAACTCTGAGGAGGTCTACTACGTCGAGCCAGGATACAGGATCTTCAAGGACTATTTCATAATTGGCGTGCCGCCGGTGGCATTGGGGATAAGGGGGGATGAGGTTCTCTTCACCTATGTCAAACCCTGCCACGGCACATTCGTTATGGGTGTAGATTCTTCTGAGGAGATCGCCCGGCTGAGGGAGAAAGAGGAGAAGAAGATCAAGAAGACGCTGAAAGAAGGTCAGAAGCAAGGTTCAGAAAAGGACAGGACAGAGGCAGATACAAAAACATCTATCATCAGCTATGGTGATGTCTATAAAAATAAATGAACGGTGAACAAAGTCATCGGGAAGAGGATCGACAGCAAATGCTGGTAAAGGTCAGGGCATTCGCCCAATTTCGAGAGATCCTGGGAAAGGAGATGGATATGAATATCCCGGAGGGCTCGACTGTTCTTTCCCTGCTGAGGAGCATTGGAGCATCCTCTCCTGCCTTCAGGGAGCAGGCCTTTTCTGGCTCTGGGGGGCCCAATGACTATATCCTTTTAATGATCAATAGGAAGAGGATTGATCCATTGAATGATCTTTCCATTCCTCTGAACGATGGCGATGAGCTGGCCATATTACCGCCGGTCGCAGGAGGTTGAATAGAATTGTTCAAGATCACTGCAGAGGAGATCTCTATAGAGGAGATGATCCAGAGGGCGAAGAGGGAGGATTCCGGTGCCACGGTCGCATTCCTGGGAACGGTCAGGGACGACGGCATCCAGATGATGGAGGTAGAGGCGTTCACTGAGGCGGCTGAAGCCGAGCTTGAGCAGATACGCCTTGAGGCCATTGAACGATTCGGCCTCACATCGGTGCAGATCGCCCACCGCACCGGCAGGCTGGCGGTAGGGGAGAGCATCGTAGCCATAGTCTGCACTGCAGCTCATAGAGCTGAGGCTTTCGATGGGTGCAGATACATCATCGATGAGCTGAAAAAGAGAGCCTCTATCTGGAAGAAGGAGATCGGAGAGAATGTCGAGCGATGGGTGGGACAGGGCTAACGATCAGATTATGGGCAATAAAGGGAATCAAGACAAAACACTGGGTAATGGCCACAGAGTGGTGCTCTGCACCGCTTCTCCCGATAATGGCGAGATGATAGCAAAATCGCTGATAAAAGAGCATCTGGCAGCTTGCGTTAACATCTCAAGTGTCAATTCTTGCTATTTATGGGAGGGCAAGCTCAACCTGGATCGCGAGGCTCTATTGATCATAAAGACGGAGCAGACCAGGATTAAAGAGATGATATCGAGGATCAGAGAGCTGCACAGCTATGAGCTTCCCGAGATCATCGTCCTCCCGATAATCGACGGCTATCAGCCATATCTTGACTGGATATCGCAATCTGTAGACGGCTCCAGCTAGCATAATGATACTAGTGATAAGATAATGATATTCTTGAGAGGATAATGATATATTTTTGCAGTGCATAAGGCTCTCTATGGCCCGAGATCTGAATGAGCGCGATATAGAGATTCTGAGAAAGCTGGCACCAGAGATCGTGGAGATGGAGCGGCATGGCTACCAGATCGAGTACATGAACATTCTCCCTCCATTGGCGAACCATCTCTCCCGCGGGCTGGCAGACTTCGAGCAGAGGCTGAAAAAACTATCAGTCGATGATATGCAATACCTCACGGACATGATTCTCCAGGGGATGGAAGGACTGAGCTGTCTGGAGCCTGATTATGCCGAGGTCTTCTCCACCATTGCCGGGCAGAGGCTATCGAGCGATGTGGCAGACAGGATTCGCGAGGTCTATGAAACCGGGGAAGGATGCGGCGCATAGATCCGGCATAGCAGGATCTGTGAGAGTGACTTGAATGGCTCTTTATCCAGAGGCTATGGACGCCAGGATCAACATCGATGACGGTGGAAGGGGTGGATTGCCGGTGGTATTTGTCCATTCCCTTGCTGGAAATGCATCCCAATGGTCCATGCAGCTCGATCACCTCCGGAAGGAGCGAAGGGCGGCGGCCTTTGACCTGCGGGGGCATGGCCTGTCCGATCTGCCTTCCGATGGCGACTACTGGGTGGAGACTCTGGCCGAGGATATCGGTATTGTGGCACGGTCCCTGGATCTGGAGCGGTTCGTCCTGGTAGGGCACAGCCTTGGTGGTTCGGCTTCAATTGCCTATGCAGGTGAGAATCCCCATAGAGTCAAAGGCTTATTGCTTGTCGATCCATCCGGTGATGGAAGAATGTTGCCCAACGAGATAATAGAGCCGTTTCTAGCTGCGCTGCAGTCCGATGATTATCTGCGCACCATCAGGGACTACTGGCAGACGTTGCTGGTTGGGTCCAGCCAGGTGGTTGCAGAGAGGGTTATGAACGATCTGTATGCCACCCCGAAAGACGTGGTTGCAGGTGCCTTCAGGGATAGCCTCTTATTCGATCCGGTCTCCATGCTCCAGCGTTATTCAGGGCCAAAGCTCTCTGTTATAAGCCACCTGAATGATGCCCCCTACAGCCTTCATAATCTTGTTTCTGATCTTCCTTTCATAAAAATATCAGGCACCGGACACTGGCTGCAGATGGACCAGCCTGACGAGTTTAACTGGATTCTCGATCAGTTCCTCCACTACTCAGTGGAAGGCGGGGGAAAATGGCCGGAGGATGGCGGAAGATGACCTCATACGGCATCATTGGCACCGGCCACCTGGGAAGCATGCTGGCAGAAGAATTTATTCGCAGGGGAGCGATCAATAGAGAGGAGCTCTGGGTGAGCAATCGCAGCCAAGAGAAGGCCCAAAAGCTGGCAAGAAAGCTGGGAGTGCGAGCTGCAGATAACCTGAAGGTGGCGGAAAGGTCGGATGTTCTATTCCTGTGCGTGCGACCTGTTGATCTCAAAGGGGTAATAGCTGAGACTAGTAAGCTGCTCACCCCGGATAAGCTGATCGTATCGGTGGCAGTGGACTTTTCCCTCCGGCAGCTGGAGAATCTATGCCGGGCAAGGGCGGCCCGGGCCATTCCCAGCGTCGCCAGCGGTAAAGGATTAGGGGTCACCCTTCTCGTCCTGGGAAGCGGTGCCTCAGAGGATGATAGATCTCTAGTCTTTCGGCTCTTCGGGTCCATTGGCTGGCCGGTGGAGGTGGCAGAGGAGCAGCTGGAGGTGCTATCCGATCTCACCAGCAGCGGGCCCGCGTATATATCTGCCATCCTCAGGGAGTTCGCCCTGGAAGCCTCTATGCGGGGTGCAGGGGTGGATAAAGATCTGGCTGAGCAGTTGATCAAAAAGACACTGATTGGGACTGCGGCTCTCTTGGAGGATGAGAGCTTTGATGATCTGATTGCGATGGTGGCGACCAGGGGAGGGATAACTGAGGAGGGCGCAAAAGTGATCGAGGCCCTATCGCCGGAGATGTTCCGCCAGCTCTTTTCGGCGACCTCTGCCAAGCATCGGCTGGTAAAGGATAGGATAGGCAATGTGGAAGAATAGCTGATGCGCTTGATTGCGCTGATCGCATTGCTATGGGTCATTGCATCCAACCATCTCACTATCCCTCATTTCTTCCTCGCGGCGGAATGTCTCACTCGCGTGAGACGGCGGTTTATTTTGGCTTTAATGATATCGATTTTATTGATAAAGTGGCCAATATTTGCCATTCACTCAGTTGGGCACTGGATGCCCAGGTCCACAAAGCCGAAAAGTTTAAATAGCAATTTATACACTAACTAGAAGTTAGTAATATCAGGTATCAAGAATGATGATTCGAGAATTGATGTGGCCCAGGGAATGCAGGCCTCAAAGGATGAATTGATGGCGAATCGCCCTCTGGGGAGATCAACCTTTTACAGAGGAATGAGCGCCCCACATGATCAGAATAGCAGCAAAGATAAAAATCATTCAGGTGACGACAAAGCAAGAGAATACAAAAAAAGAAATGGAGGATTCTGATGGCAGGAGATATCACGCTTAAGGTAATTGAAGCCCGTCCCACTGATGTGGGAAGGGGCATCGCCCGGGTTGACCCGCAGGTATTGAACGATATGGGCTGGCAGGCAGGCGATGTAGTCAGCATTCAGGGAAAGAAGAAGACTGCGGCTTTGGTCTGGCCTGGATACCCTGAGGACACTGGCCATGGCGTCGTGCGCCTGGATGGAAACACCCGCCGAAATGCTGGAGTTAGCATCGACGACAAAGTACCCCTGAAGATCGCTCAGGCCACTCCCGCAGAGGTTGTGCTTTTCGCTCCCACCGTTCCCCTTCGGATCACCGGCGGGGAGGAGTATCTTAAGAGGTATATGGAAGGGCGGGTCATCACCCGTGGGGACATAATTGAGATCTCTGTGATGGGCAGAAAGATAGAGCTCATGGCCACCCGGGTCGCTCCCCCCAAGGAAGGAACGGTGATTGGCGAGCGGACGAGGATCGATATCACCGATAAGCCGGCCAAGGAGGAGAAGGTCGGACCGCGGGTCACCTATGAGGACATCGGCGGCCTCTCTGCAGAGATCAAGAAGGTCAGGGAGATGATTGAGCTTCCCATGAAGCACCCTGAGCTCTTCGAGCGGCTGGGGGTTGAGGCTCCCAAAGGCGTTCTGCTCTATGGTCCGCCTGGCACGGGCAAGACTCTGCTGGCAAAAGCACTGGCCTCAGAGACCAATGCCCACTTCGAGACCCTGAGCGGCCCGGAGATCATGTCCAAGTACTATGGCGAGTCGGAGGAGAAGCTCCGCCAGCTGTTCAAGACGGCAGAAGAGCAGGCACCTTCGATCATCCTCATCGATGAGATCGACTCCATCGCCCCCAAGAGAGAAGAGGTAACGGGCGAGGTGGAGCGCCGGGTGGTAGCTCAGCTTCTGGCTCTGATGGACGGCATGGAGACGCGCGGAAAAGTGGTGGTCATCGCTGCTACCAACCGGCCGGACTCCATCGATCCAGCCCTGCGCAGGCCGGGAAGGTTCGACCGGGAGATTGAGATCGGGGTTCCCAACAGGCAGTCGCGCCTGGAGGTACTGCAGATCCACACCAGAGGAATGCCCCTGGCCAAGGACGTGAACCAGGAGAAGTTCGCTGATGTAACCCACGGATTCGTGGGAGCGGATCTCGCTGCTCTGGCCAGGGAGGCGGCTATGCGCGCCATCCGCCGGGTGCTGCCGGAGATCGACCTGGAGGTCGAGTCCATACCGGTGGAGACGCTCAATAAGATCGAGGTCAACAACGAGGACTTCCTGGCAGCCCTGCGGGAGATGGAGCCTTCGGCCATGCGTGAGGTGATGGTCGAGTCCCCCAATGTGCATTGGGATGAGATCGGCGGACTGGCTGAGGTCAAGCAGCAGCTGATAGAGTCTGTGGAGTGGCCCCTTACCTATGCCAGGCTCTTCGAGCACATGGACGCCAAGCCGCCCAGAGGAATCCTGCTCTACGGCCCGCCTGGAACGGGCAAGACCATGCTCGCCAAAGCGGTAGCCACGGAGAGCCAGGCCAACTTCATCAGCATCAAAGGCCCGGAGTTCCTGAGCAAGTGGGTGGGCGAGTCGGAGAAGGCAGTGAGAGAGACGTTCCGCAAGGCCAGGCAGGCTGCACCCTCGGTGGTCTTCCTGGATGAGATCGACTCCATCGCTCCCTCCCGTGGAGGGATGAGCAGTGACTCTCATGTCACCGAGAGGGTGATCTCTCAGATCCTGACTGAACTGGATGGCCTGGAGTCCCTGAACGACGTGATGGTGATCGCGGCCACCAACCGGCCGGATATCATCGATGCCGCTCTGCTCCGTCCCGGAAGGTTCGACCGGCTGATCGAGATCAGCTTACCGGATGAGGAGGCCAGAA
>NZ_DAIK01000078.1:22131-22745 GCF_002496085.1 Methanosaeta sp. UBA458
GAGTATGTCCTGAGCGGCCAGTGCAAGGCGGACGAGGAGATCTGCGAGTATAAGGTTTCCAAGAAGCATTTCGAAGAGGCCTTAAAGAAGGTCACGCCTACGGCTATAGAGCTGGACCTGTACAAGAGATTCGCATCCGGCAAAGCGGCTTGAATAGCGGGAAAGAGAGAGCGAGAATGAGGCTGGAGAGAGGTCCGGCCTCGCATTTTTTTTAATTTATTTCTTGTTTTGCTTCAATATCCGATCATCGGATCATTACATTACATTTCCAAGAGTGGCCACAAACAGGGGGCAGTGTACTGCGCCTCTGTAGTGAACCGCTATGCTCTGACCTAACCACAGCGAAGCAGAGGCGCAAAGGCAATAATTTCTGCCGGAACTCACCCACACAATTCAGCGAAGAGCCAATTATTTAGTTGTGACTCAAGTTCAATAGCAGCTGATGATGATGTCTTTAGAACTGAAATATGATTTTTCAGAAGGTTTCTGGCATAATTCATATCCTGCAAGGATTGCTCCAATTCGAAATCCGATCCCGCAATTCTGGCCGCAAAGTACCACATGCCTTGATTGCATCGTTCTGGATTAATATTGCACTCCTTACAACGATCAAC
>NZ_DAIK01000078.1:22879-23037 GCF_002496085.1 Methanosaeta sp. UBA458
GTGTCAAATTATAATTCACAGCAACATCTCGCAGAAAGAGCGAAGCAATCTTATTTCCAACTCCACGTATTCTTTTCAATCTATCATGAGCCACTTTAATCTGATCTTTATTCAAATCTTCCTTCGATGCAGAGATTATGTTTTTAGAACCTAACGCA
>NZ_DAIK01000084.1:0-28891 GCF_002496085.1 Methanosaeta sp. UBA458
CTTATCTCTCAATGGGATTACTCTTAATCAACCGAGCTCTCCCTTCAGGAACGTGTACTCCCCTGTCACATGCACCCGCTCCGGCATCCCGCCAAACTTTGCCTGCAGTATCAGCTCCCCGATCTCCTCTTTCATCACCCGGGCGATGCCGATGATGGATGTCGTTGGCCGGGCGTTCACATCCACTGCCCACGGTCGTTCGCCCAAAACATAATCTATGCCCGCGTAACCGCGCAAACCCAGGACATTCGCCGCCTTCTCCGCCGCCTCCCAGATCTCCGCCGCCCGGGGAGTGCGGTAGGGCACCTGGCTTCCCTGATATCTCATCTTCCCATCGGCAAAGTCGATCAGCTGGCGGTTGAGGGTTAAGGGCAGAAAACCCTCTTTCCCCACGATGAAGCTGGCGGAGAGGTGCAGCCCCTCATGGTAGCGGGTGACGATCTCCTCCGGCCCCGCCTGGGCAAAAGATGTGATCCTCACCCCTTCCGAGCCCGAGCCGGTGCGCGGCTTGACCACATACTGCAGGCAGCCCTTATCCACCGGGTCGGGCCGCTCCACGATCTCGGCCACCGGAACGCCGGCGCGCGCGAGCGCCCGGGTACTGAGCAGCTTGTCCGCAGCCAGACTGGCGGCAGCGGGGCTAGAGCCAAGATTGGCCGTCCGGCCTTCAATTATCTCCAAAAAATGAGGCTGCAGGCCATCAGGAGCGATCAGCAGGCATGCTTCTGCCTCGATCGACTGCAGGAGAGACCCAAAATCCCTCCCAGCCTCAAGCATTATGGGCTTGCCCTCTTTTAACCTGGGCCCAGAGGTGGGATAGGCCACCTCGTGTCCGCTGGACGCGAAGCTCTCCACCAGACAGGAGAGCATGGCTCTGCCCTCCAGCTCATGTGTGCCGCCCAGACCCAGGGCGGATGCATACTCGGCAACGAAGATGTCCATGAATTCTCGAACTGCCAATGAAGAGCAGGCTATACTAGTCTTATGGCCGAAGAGGCCGAAAGACAGGGCTATTGAGAGGAGGGAGATCGGCAAGAGACAAAGAAGCAAGAGATCATCAATTAACCTTTTATTCCAGCCCACTTCTCCTAAAGCCCATGAAGCTTCCGGGCACGGCGACAGCAGAGGAGAACATCCACATCGCCATGGGGAAGCTGGCCATCAGGCCTGGCGATCTGTTCCTGGATATAGGCTGCGGCTCAGGGGCAGTCTCCCTGGCCGCCTCATGCCACACAGACAGGATCTACGGCCTGGACCGCCGACCAGAGGCGATAAATCTCAGCAGAGAACTGGTTGAATGCGGGAAATTCCTCCTGGGCGAGGCAGAGGAGATCATCCCCCGCCTTCCCGCAGTGGACAGATGCTTTATCGGCGGCACAAGGGGAATAGACAGATTCCTTCCCGTCCTGCTGGAGAAGGCCAGCCCGGGATGCATGATCGTCGTCGACCTGGCCAGGATAGGAATAGCCAGCAAGGTGGCAGAGCTGATGAAAAAGGAAGGCATTTTCAGGGAGATCCTGCAGATTCACATCAATCGGGGCTACGACCTGGCGGGGGACATTGCCTTCAAGCCCATAAACCCCATATTCATGGTGATCGGCAAATGTTAATCGGCATAAGCCTAGGACCGGGCGATCCGCAGCTATTGACCTTCAAGGCAGCAGCGGCCTTGAAGAGCTGCAAGCGGATCTATGTTCCAGGGGAGATGGCAGCAGAGCTGGCCAGGCCCTACTCCTTCCCCCAGATCCTGGATTTCCCCATGATCCAGGATGAACTGGAGTTGAAAAGGATCTGGCAGAAAAATGCAGATATCATCGCCCAGGACGCTGGCGCCAGCCAGGTGGGCTTTGCCTGCATCGGCGACATCAACACCTTCTCCACCTTCAGCCATCTGAAGAAGGTGATAGAAGAGAGCCATCCGGGAATAGAGATCCAGACCATTCCCGGGGTGGGAGTGGTCCCAGCCCTGGCCTCCAGATTCGATGTACCTTTGGAGAGGTCTTTTCTGGTCTCGGACGGATCCCAGGTGCAGTCGGTGATCAGGATAAAGGCCACCAGGCCCAGGAAGCTGGCTGAGGAGCTACGAGAAGAGGGTTATGAGGATTTCACATTGGGCATGAGGCTCTTTACCCCGGAGGAGAGGATCGTCCGGGGAGAGATGCCGGAGAGGAGCGATTACTTCAGCGTCCTCTTGGCCCGGAGGAGAGAATGAAGGTCTACTTTGTTGGAGCGGGACCGGGCGATCCGGAGCTTATCACCGTCAAGGGCAAGAGGCTCTTGGAGGAGGCGGACCTGGTGGTGTACGCCGGCTCTCTGGTCAACCCCCAGCTCCTGGAGGGATTGAGAGCCATCAAGGTGGACAGCAATGGACTGTCTATAGAGGAGACCCAGGCAAAGATGGTCGAGTTCCTGCGAGCGGGAAAGAAGGTGGTGCGACTGCACAGCGGCGACCCTTCGATCTATGGCGCCATATTAGAGCAGATGAAACCCCTGGAAGAGATGGGAATAGATGTGGAGGTGGTTCCCGGAGTCTCCTCCCTCTTTGCCGCCTCCGCCGCCCTGAAGACCCAGCTTACCCTCAAGGGGATCTCTGAATCTCTGATCGTAACCAGGCCCAAAGGGACCACGCTGGCAAAGGACGACCTGCCCACCCTCAGCCGCCTGGGAACGACCATGGCCATATTTCTGGGAATCGACAAGATCAGGGACATAGTCCAGTCCTTAGACCTGCCGGGCACAACTCCGGTGGCGGTGGTCTATCACGCCTCCTGGCCGGACCAGCAGGTATTGTGCGGAACAATAGATGATATCGCCGATAAGGTAGAAGAGGCGAAGATAGACCACAGCGCCCTCATACTGGTGGGCGATGTGGTTAAAAGAACCGGATTTAGGAGGTCTCACCTATACCGGAGCCGCTGAAGTCCCTGGCCATCCTGGTCTTCCCCCGGGATAGGGATAAGGGAGAGAGGATTGCCCGGGCCTTAAGCGATCGCTATCAATCTACTCTAGTCCTTTATGAGGAGGAGAGGATGAAGAGGCTCCTTGAGAAATACGATCTGCTGGTAGCGATCATGGCGGTGGGGATCGTGACCAGAAGCCTCTGCCGCCATCTGCAGGACAAATGGCGAGACCGGCCGGTGGTTGCCGTCGACTCCGCCCTCAGCTGCGCTGTGCCGGTGGTAGGAGGCCACCACGGGGCCAATGACCTGGCCCTGCTTTTAGCAGAAAGGATGGGGCTCTATCCGGCCATAACCACCGCCACCGATGCCTCGGGCCGGCCCTGCCTGGAGAGCGTGGCCGGGCGGCTGAAGGCTGATATCGTGAACAAAAGCTCCTCAAAATCCATCAACCTCGCATTCTTGACAGAGGACGTCCCAATATTGAGGCTGAAGGGGCCTAAGATACTGCTGGTGGATGAAGATGTGGCGGTGCTCAAGGCAAAGGGGCTGGTTTTGGGTGTGGGGGCCAGAAAGGGCGTATCCTCTGAGGAGGTCCTCCAAGCGATAGACCAGGCCCTGGCGGAATCCGGCAGGAAGAGAGAGGATATAGCATTCTTAGCCACCGCCTGGCTAAAGAAGGAGGAGGAGGGCCTGCTGGAGGCGGCGAAGTCTCTAGACAGGGAGATCGTCTTTCTCTCCCGGGAGGAGCTCAACTCCCAAAAACCTTCCACTCCCTCGAGGGCAGAGGACCTGGGACTGGCGGGAGTTGCCGAGCCCGCAGTCCTCGCCCTGGCAAAGAGGCTCATTCTTCCCAAGAAGGCATACGGAAGGGTGACCGTTGCCATTGGAGAAAATTAAAATGACTGCCGAAAAGGGATTGGGATTCAATGAATGATTCTGCACTCAGCCGATCAATAGACCGTCATTGCGCAAACAGGCTCTCAATCGTTGGCATCGGGCCAGGTGATGCCTCCCTCCGCACCCTAGCGGCAGTGGATGCCATAAAAGGAGCTGATTATGTGGTCGGCTACCGGCCCTATCTGAAGCTCATAGAAGACCTCTTGCCGGGAAAGGAGGTCTACTCCAGCGGCATGGGAAAGGAGACAGACAGGGTCCGAGCGGCTTTGGATCTGCTCAGCCGGGGACCTGTGGCCCTGGTGAGCTCGGGAGACGCTAACGTCTACGGCATGGCAGGCCTGGGCCTGGAGATGGCAGAGCATCCAGCTGAGGTGGAGGTTATTCCTGGGGTCACATCATTTACCGCTGCAGCTTGCCGGGCCGGCCTTCTCTTCCGAGAATGCGTGGCGGTGATAAGCCTCAGCGACCTTCTCACCCCTTGGCAGGATATCGAGGGCCGATTGCGACAGGCAGCGGATTTTGGAATGCCCGTCGCCCTCTACAATCCCAGAAGCCGGAAAAGAGACTGGCAGCTATTGCGCGCCCTGAATATCTATGAGAAAAGAGATGTTCTGGTGGCAAAAGAGGTGGGAAGAGAGGGAGAAAGGCTCTTTTGGACCACAGCCGCTGCCCTCATGGATAGCGTTTCCCTGAGAGAGGAGATCGATATGACCACGCTTCTCATCCTCCCGGGCAGGGGCACTTACAGGGGGGATGTTGCTCGAGAGGCAGAGGTGAACCTGGTGGGCACCGGCCCGGGAGGTCAGGCAAACCTCACCGCAGAGGCCCGGACCATCCTCAGCTCATCTGAAAAAATTCTGGGAGCAGAGCGTTACCTGAACCTGATCGGGGACTATCCAGGGGAGAAGGTCGCTCATGCGGGTCCCTGCCCGGAGAGATCATACGCCCGCTTCCAGGAGGCAGAACAGCTCGCCCGCTCGGGAAAGAGGGCGAGCATCCTCACCGGCGGCGACCCGAGCATCTTTTCCGCGGGCTGGCGGATCATGGACCTGGCCAGAAATCGGCTTCCCGTTCACATATCTCCTGGAGTGAGCGCCTTCTCGTCAGTTGCCGCAAGGGCAGGAGCTCCCCTCTCCGGGGACTTCGCCCTTCTCTCCCAGCTGGATAATCCAGAAGCGCCATCCCTGCTGGCAGCAGCAGGCTTCGGCGTTGTGATCTATAATGTGAAAGGGCATGAGGTGCAGGCCTTCCTCCAGGAGCTGGAACCGGAGAGAGCGGTGGCCCTGGCCAGGGACGTGGCCCGGAAGGGAGAAGAGATGATCATAATGAAGGCAGAAGAGCTGATGGAGACAAAGCCATCAGGCTTCCGGTTCACCCTTCTGGTATCCTGCCCGAAGGCGGAGATAAGAGAGGGCAGGATCATAGCCCGAAGGGGATATGATACCAAATACAGCTACTAGAGCTGATTGATATGATAGAGAACTATACCGATATTGGGGCCAGCACACCTGAGGCGATAAAGATCAGCAGAAAAAGCCGGGAGCTCATATCCAGCATGATCGGGGACCGGAGCCTGGAGGACAGGATCACCCAGAGATGCGTCATTGCCACCGGCGACCCAAGCACAGCCGATATCATGAGATTTCAGAATGACCCTTTTCAGGCAGGCCTTAAGGCCCTGGAACGAGGCGCTCCCATCTACGTGGATATCAAGATGGTCCAGGCGGGGGTGCTAAAGAAAGGCCATACCAGCCCCATAGAGGCGTTCATCGATAAGGGAGACGAGCTGGCGGCATCCAGGGGGATCACCCGCACCTCAGCCGGTGTATTTGCCCTGAATGAGAAGCTCTCCGGATCAATAGCGGTGATAGGAAATGCCCCCTCTGCCCTGCTGACCCTCTGCGAGCTCATGGAGTCGGGACGGGTCCAGCCCGATCTGGTGATAGGAGTGCCAGTGGGCTTTGTCAATGCCCTGGAGAGCAAAGAGAGGCTCCGCGAGATCCCCGTCCCCTCGATATCCACTGCCGGTACCCGCGGCGGAACCCCCATCGCCGTAGCAGCCATAAACGAGATCATAAACACCTATGCCAGAGAAAGACCCTGAGCTGATAGCCGATCCAGTCAGCGGCTTTAGCATACCCCTCTCCTGGATCGAATCCTGTTCCGATCCCCGGGCCCGGGAGAAGATCCTGTCGGGCAGATGGACCATCCTCTCAAGCGGCCAATTATTAAAGCGCGGCCTTACCACGGGAACCACCGCCGCCGCCGCAGCGAAAGGGGCAGTCGTATCCCTGGTCCGGGCGACCGAAAGCCTGGAGGTGATGACGCCAGCCGGAATACCGGTCTCGGTTTCCGTTAAGGCAGAGAACGGCTACTGCAATGCTCGCAAGGACGGAGGGGACCATCAGTCCGATGTCACCGCCGGCCTGGGGATATCGGCCCGGGCAGAGCCATCTGGAGAGACGGTCCTCCTCGCCGGGGCGGGAATTGGAAGGATAGGAGCCGGAGGCCTGTGCGACCAGATCGGTCGACCGGCCATAAGCCCCTCAGCAAAAGGGCAGATCATGATGGCTATATCCGAAGGGCTGAAGGTGACAGGTCTTGAGCATGTTCGGGTGGAGATCTGGGTTCCCCAGGGAGAGAGGATTAGCCGCCAGACCCTCAACCCCAAATTGGGGATAATGGGAGGCATATCCATCCTGGGATCGACCGGATTTGTGGAGCCCTGGAATGAGCACCTGATAAATGAGAGGGCTGAGGAGCTGAAAGGGGCGAAGAAGGTGGTGGTCAGCACGGGCAGAACCGGACTCAAGCTCAGTCGAATTCTCTTTCCCGATCACGAAGCGGTGCTTATGGGAAACCAGCTGGGCCGGCTGGAGTTTGAGCCTGATCAGGAGAGCATCTTATGTGGCCTTCCCGCTCTGATACTAAAATGGGCTTGGCCCGAGATACTGGAGAATACGGGGTACAATACCGTGGCGGAGATGGTGGAAAAAGAGCCGGAGCATGAGAACATTGCCCTGGGATTGAGGAGGGCCAAAGAGAAGCTGCCTTACACCCGGATAGTTCTCCTCCATAGGGATGGGCGGATCTTATTGGAGGCTCCATGATCATCGTAGGAGTGGGCATCGGCCCGGGCATGATGACCCAGGAAGCCGGGGAGGCCATCGGCCGGGCGAGGTTGATCTATGGATCGAAGAGGTCGATAGACCTGGCCAGGGAATATATCGACCCGGACTGCATTGTCAGGGAGATAGAGGACTACAAGAGGCTCTCATCTCTGCCAGAGGAGGCCGTGGTTCTGAGCACCGGTGACCCCATGCTCTCCGGCCTGGGCTATCTGCCGGGCAGGGTGATCCCAGGGATATCCAGCCTGCAGGTGGCCTGCGCTCGCCTGAAGATCAGCGAGCTTGATGTGGTCCCCATCACAGTCCACGGGCGGAGGATGGACCCAGAGGCAATAGCATCGGAGCTGAGCCGGAACAAATCCGTCTTTCTTCTCACCGATGACAGCACCGATCTGGAAGGGGTCTGCCGGCTGCTGGAGGAGAGGGGGCTCGCGCGAAGCGTGCTCGCCCTAACAGATCTTGGCTACCCCCAGGAAAGGATCGAGAGAGGGAGCACTGCCTCTCCCCCTCAGGCCCCCGGTCTCTCCTGCGTTCTCATCGGACCGCTGTGAACGGATGAATTCAGGGATGGCAGCTCTTGCAGGGAAGATATCCCTGGCTTTTTGCCTCCTCGGCGCTCTGGAAATAGACCTTGTTCTCCTGCTTGATCTTCAAGGCATAGCGGCAGTCAGGGAGATGGTACTTCTTAGAGGTGCTGCTGCCTACGAAATTCCCTTCTGACTCCTTCTTTCCATCTGATTCATCCATGACCACAACGCTGCTGACTGATGCTTCGCCACCATCGGCATCGGCGCCGGCGCTACCATCAAAAAGCTCAGGATCCCCTGCACCATCTCCATCTTCGCCTGAACCAACTGATGCATCAAATTCATCTGCGACGCGATCATCGGCCTCATTCTCATCCTCTGACCTGGAGTCTTCTCCTTCTGCCGATATCTCTGCCTTTGATTCCTTCGAATCCTCTTGCTCGGCCTCTTCTGGAGCCTGAAGCTTGGTGGTTAGCCCTTCTCCTGACGATATCAGAGCACGAGCTTTCGTACTCTCGACACGCTCGATTTTTCTCTCTTTCTCGCCCTCTCTCCCTGCATCCTCCTCTGGCTCTTCTTCATCCTCATTTGACTCATATCTATAGAGAGATCTGCCGGCATAAAGGGCACGAGCATCAGAGATCGATATCAATTCCCCAGAGGAGATCCTTTTAGAGATCAGATCCTCCTGGTCCTCAGCCAGGCTGCACCTTCTGTTCTCGCTGGCCAGAATGCCGCCAGGGCCTGATGCCTCCAGGGTGCAGGTGTAGTTGCCGGGAAGTAGTTCGAGGTTCTTGGCGATCTCGAAGCTGTAATCCCTGTTCGTCTCCAGCCTCATCAGCAGGTACTTGGTGCTTGAGATTGAGGCCTTCCCCTGGCGGAGGGTGGCATTGAGCAATAGATAAGGTAGAGTGCCATTCCCGGTGAGAACGACATTTCCCCGCAGGCTGAAGAGATCGATATCCAGATTGGGGTCTATCTCCATTTTCAGCTGACCCGACCACGCCTCTGACTGCTGAGCTGCACCGCCAGCGGATGAGGCATGCTGTGGTTGGGATCCCAATTCGATGCAGCCAGTGATGGACGATAATACCAGTATAAGGGGAAATAATATCGGAGCTATACCACACTCTCTAAACTTTTTCAAACACAATTGACCAACCCCTTGATTTCCAGTGGAAAGCAGAAGCCCTGAAATGCGCGCCTTATGAAACTGGCCCGAGCAAGGCAATCTTGAGCAGAGGGCCATTTGATCCTCACAGGAAGCTGCATTGCCTTCGAAAAAAGAGCTTGATTCTATTCACATCGATCGGAGCACACGCAGCAGTCCTTCTGCACAGTCCAGCATCTTTTTCAGCCTATCCAGATCCTGCTCAGATCTTATGCCTGCAGAGAGCTCGTCCAGCCGCGCGATCAATGATGCGCGCAGCCCAGCCTTCGCCTCCATGAGCCCGCCATCCATCCTCTCCTCATCAAAGGGGTCCGTACTCCTCGTTCCGCCAGGCAAACTCTTCCCTGCCGCCTGCAAGAGAGGCATACTGGGCTCGTGATCCGGCCGATCCTCTTCTGATCCCGAAGGCTCCGGAGCCTCTCTTCCAGCTCCGGAAAGCTGCTCACCATGGACCTGCTCATCCTGAAATGAACAGACCGGGCAGACTATCACTCCCTGACAGCGAAATAGGGGCGCTCCGCAGTCATGGTGCGTAGCCAGCATTGTGCATCCCCTCTCAAGAAGCCTGGTTATCTTGCTGAGTACTTCATCTTCTTCCATCGTCCCATCACCAGCATTACCACATACGTTTAAATACAACGATATATCATCCTTGAATCAAAGGCAGATAAACATCATAACCTTTTTCCCATAGATATGGGTGGTGGTTCTATGACAGCTGAAAATGTCCTTAAGCAATGTGTTGAGGTATTAGAACGTATTATGAGCGATGATGCAGTCCCGAGGAATATCAGGCGCTCTGCAGAGAGCGTCAAGACCATCCTCATGGACGAGAGCGTAAACGAGGCGATAAAGGCCGCATCTGCCATTTCCATACTCGATGAGATAAGCAATGACCCTAATATTCCACTTCATACCAGAACCCTGATCTGGAATGTTGCTAGCCAGCTTGAGACCATACCAGTCAGCTAAATCCCTCTTTTGGACCAGATAGCCAAGCAGCTTTCCACGGCCTATGAGAGGGACCGTATGGTTTCCACTGGAACTCAAGCCTATGTGACCTCTGTCCCTCCGCTAATCGTTCTTGGTTGGATATGCAGGATGAGTTTGACTCTTCGATCCTGCATTCACTGAGGTCATCTTGGGCTCCATCCATTTTTTTTGTCGGCATTCTCTATGCTTCAGTTCCTGCTATTCAAATATCTTCCATCCGATAGCAATAGCTGTAAATCCTTCGTGGTGATGCTCTTGAGATATCAAGGTTCAATTTCATCGGTTTAGCGCTTGCATTCAACTGGACGTGATCTGAAATTGCGATGAAGACGCTAGCTACGGATTCTGGTTTCATTAGCGTTTATTGATCCTGTTACTAACAGTCGACAAAAACTATTGAACTATCATCCGTATCGCGAAGAATATAATCGATATTCTTAGTAACTACTTACTTAAATTGCAGCTTTTTTATGTGGTTACGTATCATTTAGCTATAGATTTAAGATGTTTATCTGCATAGATTAAAACATAGTCTCTTTCTCTGTAGAGAGGAAGATATATATATGAATAAAAGAGAACCTAGAAATGGCTAGTTTTATTTTATTATCTATCAGGGTATTCGCTGGAGTTTTATCTCTTTTCCAGAGGAAATCATGGGGTAGGAGGCCAATATTTCCAGAGGAAATGAAGGGGAGTTAACCATAACTCTTAATATCCACCAGGACGATTTTAAAATGTTCAAGGGGAATTATCTTGGTACCTACATCCAGAGGGTTATTTGCTGATTTATTGGCGCAAGGGGAGATATTTCAATCCAGAGACATCCTGCGTCCTACATATACACCATCCAAACTGCCTCACAGAGAAGAGCAGATCAATAACCTTGCATCGATTCTGGTCCCAGCTCTGAGAGGTGAGACGCCCTCTAATGTCCTCATATACGGAAAGACTGGCACCGGAAAGACAGCGGTGGCCAAATATGTGGGAAAAGAACTGGAAGAGGCCAGCTTTGAAGATATGAAGTGCGTTGTGATATACATCAACTGCGAGGTAGTCGATACCCAGTACAGGATTCTGGCCCACCTGGCAAGGCACTTCGACAGAGATATTCCGATGACCGGTTGGCCCACAGACCAGGTTTATGCAGAGTTTAGGAATGCTCTGGATGAGGAGAAGCAAGTTGTAGTGATAATGCTGGACGAGGTGGATAAATTGGTGCGAAAGGGAGACGATGTTCTCTATAACCTCTCCCGGGTAAACTCCGACCTCCTCCGATCGCGGGTGAGTATCATCGGCATATCCAATGACCTCAAGTTCACAGAGTTTCTTGATCCCAGGGTGAAGAGCTCTCTTGGTGAGGACGAGATCATCTTTCCGCCCTACGATGCTGAGCAGATCAGAGAGATCCTGGAACAGAGGGCCAATGTCGCATTCTGTTCCGGATCCTTGCAGGAGAGCGTAATACCTCTTTGCGCGGCATTCGCAGCTCAAGAGCATGGAGACGCCCGCCGAGCCCTTGACCTCTTGCGCATCTCTGGAGAGCTGGCGGAAAGGGCCCGATCTACTGTGGTCACGGAGGTTCATGTCCGCCAGGCCAGAGATAAGATAGAGCAGGATCGGGTAGAAGAAGTCATCAAGACCCTGCCCACCCAATCTAAGCTAGTGCTCTATAGCATCATTCTCTTAGAGGAGCAAGGAACGAGAAACATCACTACTAGTGCGGTCTACAATATGTACAAACAGCTCTGTCCTCTGGTAGAGACCGATTTTCTCACCCATCGCCGGATCACAGATCTCATTGCGGAGCTGGATATGCTTGGCATCTTGCATACCATTGTGATCAGTAAGGGCAGATATGGCCGGACCAAAGAGATAACATTGAGTGTGTACTCCGGCAAGCTCAAGTCAATACTGCAACAGGATTACCGGCTGAAGGATCTGACCAATGTCACTGTCCCCCAGCAAGCTCGTTTGGGGCTCTGATATATTTCCCAATATACATTTTTATTTATCTAATTGAATCTCCCTCTATGGCTTTCCTATCTCCGTTCATCCGGTTCCTGATGCCTCTCATCTCGATTGGGCCAATATGCTTTGTTCACCTCTCAGGGCACTCTCTATTCTAGATGCCTAATCCTATGAAATGAAGGGCTAACAAGAGGATTGCTCCAACTGCCCCGCCGATTCCGCAAATCAGTATGACCAGCCAGCTATAGCCGATATCCGCGCTGATGAACTGATTGGCCAGGAAAAGAATAAAGAGGCCGGCGATTGCGTTTATGACGAAATTTTTAAGGGACCTCAGCAAAAGAAAGGCTCCGAATATGAGAACGACCGCCAGCAAGACTATTCCAACTTCGATCATAGCTGTATATTAGGGTAGTCTAGCTATTAAAAATTCTCCTAATCAGCCTCTGAACGGCTCCATCTCGCTTGCCAGACGGTGGAGCTCTTTTGTATCCAAGGATAACGGATCAATGTGGATCAGCATTATTGCGTTCTTCATGGCAATCTCATCTCTCTGGAATTGAACGAACCGGAGCACAGTCTCATAGTTGCTCTGGGTGATCAGGTAGCCCATGCCTTCCAGGAGGATGATTGGATAGTTGGCCTGGTCGAGGAATTCGGAGATCATGCCGCTCAACCTGGGAAAGTTCGTGGGGTCCACCGTTCTGTATCCTGGTTCGCTCTTTTGAGTCAGCCATATCACAGTCTCCGGAGGTATGCTGAATCTCTCTTGCAGAGTCTCGGGATTGTGTCGGCTGAGGCATAACCCTTCCATTCCATGAGCTACCAGCTCGCTGAATACCTCCAGGCTCTTTTTGGGCTTCTCCTCCTCTACGATATACGTGGTCCCTGGGATAAGCGATACCTCAAATGGGCTCCTTCCATAGCTCTTCATGATCTCAGCCAATGTATCCTTGATATCGAAAGTGGGATCAAATGTTCTGATGATTCTGTCCAGCCTCCTTAAAGCGAGGAAAAAGCTATGCCTGGTCAGAACCAGTCCTGGTCTGATATTCAAACTGGGGATGGCGGTCAGAGCATCCTGCATATCTGGCTCGCAGGCCGGCCCGGCTTCGTCAGAGGGCCGATCTCTCTTTGGAGCCACCTCAAAGAATCCGCCTGCTGCAATAAGTTCATTGGCTTTCATGATCACCTCTCTTCTCACCTCTTCATTCAGTGCGGAGAGCATCGTATCTGAGAAGAGCCGAAAGAGGTACTCTGAGAGGGGACCCAGGGTGAACAATAGCTCTTTTGCTTCATTGACGCTGGAATTCAGTTCCATATGGACGAAATCCTCTCCCTCAGCCAGGATCAGATGAGTCCTTTTTCCCAGCAGCTCCATCTGATAGACGAAGTCCAGCATCTCCCTCTCTGGAACCTTGAACATGTTCTCATTCACCAGCTTTTCTATGCTGTCGATGAGCACAATGCTGTTTCTGCTGGAGTCGACGAACGATTTTATGGTTATGAATAGGAGGGGCAGATTTCGGGGTGAGATGTATCGATCGCTTCTCTTCTCGTCGCTCAGCTTGATGATGGGCGTCTCCTTGAATCCCCAGCGGAGCCTGACCTCCTCCGGGGAGGAGTGGGTGATACACAGCCCTTCTACACCGTGGGTGATCTGGTCGGTGAAGACCTCATAAGCGATATCAGGCACTATGTATATCCTTCCCCTCGTCAGATCATAGGTGGGAAGGGTCTCCTTCTTCTCTTCCACCACTGGCTTAACGGGAACCTGTTCCTCTACAATCATTCTGGTGGCAGAAGGTCCTACTGACCCGGTGAGGGTCTTTTCGAACTGGTTCCAAAGCTCCTGAAGTTGCCTGGGGCTAACCGTCTCTCTGGTCGCTCCCAGTTGCCTCAGATATAGATCGACCTGACGATTTGCTCTTTCCTCTCCTATATACTTTGCAAGGGTCGTCTCGATCTCGCTTATTGTCCCATAAAGCATAGCTCGGGGCTCAACTGGCAGCTCCTCGCCCTGTGCCATCGCTTTTTCTGCACCGTATATGAATGATTTAGCGATGCTTTCCTCCTCGAGACTGGGCTTAGTGAGAAGGGATACGAGGATGTAAAGGCTGGTGTTGACCAGCAGCGTCCAGAATACGGAGTTGGTCCACTGGTCAAGGCCGAGGCCGAATAGGTCTGTGGGTCTGAGGAAAGACAGGCCGAAGGCTCCATCTCTAACCAGGCTTGAGAGCATGCCATCGTCCCCGGCCATGGTGGGTATCAAGGCGGTGTAGGACCAGAGCAGAAATCCTGAAACGAGACCTGCCATAGCTCCTTTTCGGTTTCCTCCTCTCCAATAAAGGCCTCCGAGAGCAGCTGGCGCCAGCTGACTGGCAGCGAGAAATGAGACGATTCCGATATCTGCCAGTATCTGATAGGCAGCAACATGGGAGAAGAGGTATCCTAATAGGACAACCAGGAGTATATTCAGCCTTCTGGTGTTGAGGAGTGCATCGGCCAGGTTCTTCTGCTTTTTAATATGGCGCAGAATATAGGGGAGCTCCAGGTCGTTGAGCAGCATCGTGCCGACGGCCACGGACTCGACTAGGATCATGGCAGTGGCTGCCGATGTCCCTCCTATGAAGACCAAAAGAGATAGAAGGTCTTGATTGTGGCTATAAGGTATGGTTATTATGAAGGAGTCCTTGAGGCCGGGGGTATTGAGGAGCAACCCGCCCCAGGCGATGGCCGGAACGAAAAGGTTGATCAGCAGGAGGTAGAGGGGGAAGAGCCACATCGCCTTTTTCAGATGGCCCACTTCTGAGTTCTCCACAACCATGACATGAAACTGTCTGGGCAAGAATAATATGGCAAAAAAGGACACGAGGGTCAGGGAGAACCAAAGAGGATACTCCACGTCCATGAGGTTGGAATAATTCGGATTACTACGAGCCTGTTCAGCCATCTGGCTGAAGATATCCCCATAGCCTCCAAAGATTCCATAGGCAACGAATAGCCCTATCATCAGAAAAGCCACCAGCTTCACCAGGGATTCGAAGGCCACCACAGCAATCAGCCCCTCATGCCGCTCCATGGGGTCTAGCTGGCGGGCGCCGAAGATCATGGCGAATATGCCCAGGAGGAGGGCCACCACCAGGGTGCTCTCCCAGGAGAAGCTCAGGAGGGTATGGGATTCGGCCAGAGTCTCTAATGAGGTGGAGATGGCTATCAGCTGCAAAGCCACATAAGGGGTTACCATGACCAGGCTGAGCAGAGCAACCACTGCGCCGATGGCATAGCTCCTGCCGTAGCGAAAGCTCAAGAAATCGCTGATGGAGGTGAGGCGGTACTCCTTGGATACGCGAACCATCTTTCTGATGAGCACCCAGCCCAATGTCATAGCCAGGACGGGCCCTAAATATATAGGCAAAAATTCCAGGCCGGTAGATGCTGCTCTTCCTATGGAGCCGTAAAAGGTCCATGCTGAGACATATACGGATAGGGAGAGGGCATAGACATAGGGATTGCTGACGATGCTCTTGCCCTCTAGCTTTCTATTATCTGAGAACCTAGCTATTGCGAAAAGAAGGAGCAGATAGAGCACCATAACCACAAGAGCGGTATTCTGGCCTATCAACCAGAATTCCCCCGGTCAAAGAGGTACATCAGGAGAATGAGTATCATCCAGACTGCAGATATATAGACGAGTATCGCAGGCATGCCCAGCAGAATTATGGCATCGGCCAAGGAAAGCATAGGCCAGTTGAGCAGCACCCATCCTAAGAAGAAGAGCAAAATCCAGAAATCCTTCTGGCTCAGGAGGTCGTGGAGTGAGGCCATGGCTATAAACCCGGATAGGTTATAATCCCCTTAGCAGATATATCTACTGCATGTAGATCAGACTGCTTTTATATCAGGAATTCATTCTCGCAGCCGTGAGATGAATTGATCCTCAGAACTCATTATTCAGGCCAAATATCTGCGGATATGGACGGAAAAGAGGTCATGCTGGCGGGCTTCGCCCATGAGATCAGGGACCTGGGGGGCATAGCTTTCCTGGTGCTCAGGGACAGAGAGGGAATGGCTCAGATAACTCTGGTCAAGAAGCTCCTGGGAAAGGATGTTTTCAAGATGGCGCGCTCCATCAGCCGGGAGAGCGTGGTTATGGTCCGGGGGAATGTTAAGGCGGAGGCCAAGGCTCCGCGAGGATATGAGATCCTTCCCACGGAGATTCAGGTTTTAAGCGCCGCCCAGGTGCCTCTTCCTTTGGATCCCACGGAGAAGGTGGAGTGCGAGCTTGACACCCGCCTTGACTCCCGGTTCATGGACATCCGCCGGCCCTGCGTCCTGGCTGCATTCGAGATCGAGAGTGCAGTTCTTTTCAGCCTCAGGGACTATTTCCATCGAAAGGGGATAGTTGAGGTCTTCACCCCCAAGATCGTGGCCGCAGCCACAGAGGGAGGGACTGATCTCTTTCCCATCAGCTACTTTGAGAAGGAGGCCTTCTTGAACCAGAGCCCTCAGCTCTACAAACAGATGCTGATGGGAGCGGGCATGGATCGGGTTTATGAGATCGGTCCCATCTTCCGGGCGGAGGAGCATGATACCAGGCGCCATCTGAATGAGGCCATCTCTATAGATCTGGAGGTGAGCTTTGCCGATGACAAGGATGTAATGGAGATCCTGGAGGAGGCGGTGGCCGGGGCATATAGCTATGTGGCTGATAACTGCCGCCGCCAGCTGGAGGTCTTGAATATGGAGCTGGAGGTGCCCCGGCTCCCCTTCAAGAGGATCACCTACACCCGTGCTCTGGAGCTGGCGGAAGAGAAGGCTGGGGCCAGGATGCAATGGGGCGACGACCTGGATACAGAGACGGAGAGATTCTTAGGAGAGAGCATTGGAGAGCATTACTTCCTGATCGATTGGCCATCATCCATCAAACCCTATTATACTCTGCCTTATGAGGACAAGCCTGAGATCTGCCGGGGATTCGATCTCATGCACCCGAGGATGGAGCTGGCCAGCGGGGCGCAGAGGGTGCACGACTACAGCCTGCTGGTGGAGAGGATAAAGGAGAAGGGGCTGGATCCAGATGGCTTTGAATTCTATCTTCGCGCTTTTCGCTATGGAATGCCCCCTCATGCCGGTTGGGGTCTGGGGCTGTCCCGTCTGGTGATGACCATGCTCAATTTAGAGAACATTCGCGATGCGGTGATCTTTCCCAGAGATCGAAGGCGCCTTGTGCCCTAGGATATGCCAGGAATGGAGAGGAAATATAGTAGCGTAAGCACAAATCATCTCCATTCTTATAAAATAATATTTAACATTAAATAGGCATATATTTGCATTTATGCCATTTTGGTTTTAGAGGAAAGGATGCGGCGCAGACCCGATAAGAGGGCTGCGCTCCTTTGCCTGAGGCTTCAGATATGGTTTAGACCTAATCCAGCTTCTCGATGCCCTCTTTCTTCACCTTTGGCTTCCATATTTTGTCCGGCATCCAGGCAGGCGCTCCAGCAGGCTTGTCTACCTGTACCCTCTCTCCTGAGAAGATGTGCACCTTCTTGGTGCCACGCTCACGCAGCTTAATCTCTGTGTAGCCGCGGTTGGCGGCTTTCAGTGCCGCTTGCCTGGGCGATTTTCCTGTGAAGACTCCAATCTCATTTCCCTGGGCGTCCCTCAGGGCAAAGTTTCTCATTTCAGCCAAATTTTTCCCTCCTGATGGTTATGATATGCCTCTCTGATTCGGTATATTAATTTAATCCAAAAGTATCTCCCCCTGTCTCCCAAATGAGGAGTGAGCAGCTGCCCGATCACTGCCAATTGATCCACCATTCTGTCCATAATTCAATGGTATTCGGCAAAAAATTTGGCAAAATAGGCGGAAGAACCGGGCTGTTCATCCTCCTATTAGCTGTTTTATCTCTAACCTATGGCATTCACCCCTTCCGGCCGGCTCGTCGCCAGGCTGCCGATGATATATGCTGCTGTACCGCAGGTCAACCCTACAAATACGGGGTGGATGAGGGGGTAGCCGTAGAAGTACCAGACCACCACCGAGAGGAAGGAGGCAAGCAGGCTGGCAATGAAGCCGGTCTCATTGCCTCTCTGCCAGAAGATGCCCAGGAACAGTGGCACCAGGACGCAGCAGGCGATGATACCCATGCTGACCGCCACCAGGGGCACGATCTGTTGTGGCACATTGATTGCCGAGACGGCGGCGATGATCAGTATTGCCACCCCAATCATGCGGGTGAGTAGGAGAACCTTCCGGTCGGCAATTCCTGGATTCAGATAGCGCAGGATGTCCGAGGTGAGGGAGGTTGCAGTGACCAGCACAATGGCGCTCATGGTGGACATGGCGGCAGATATGGCTGCCAGCAGGATGATCCCGTCAAAGCCCTTGGGCAGGATCAGTGTGGCGACGAATGGCACCAGGCCGTCGGGATTCTTGAGGAATGGAGCTATCTGCTCGGCGCTCAATGCTCCATAGGCCAGGATTCCCAGGGAGAAGATGCATACTGAATAGATGGCGATGGAGATGGGTCCGTAAATGCCCGCGAAGCGAACGACCCTCTTGTCCCGGGCGGAGAATATCATAATCAGCAGATCGGGAAGGGCGAGCAGTCCCAGGCTGATGGAGAAGGCCTGTCCAAATGTCTGCTGCCAGGGGATATTAAGGCCATTCATGCTGAGCACATCAAGGGGAATTCTCTCCCAGATATCCAGTCCGCCGCCAGCGGAGATCAGGCCGCCGTAGAGGAAGACGGCCCCTATCAGCATCAATACGCCCTGGATGAATCCCACCCAGATTATCGCCGGCAGCCCGCCGATGGCGTAGTAAATGGCCACTATGGCTACGGTGATCAATAGACCCTCCAGGTAGGATACGCCAATCATTCCCTGAAATAGGGTAGCGCATCCTTTGAAGATGGGGACCAGGTATACGGTATAGAGGATGAGCATGATGATAGCAAGTATGACCTTTCCCAGGGGAGAGTTGTATCTTCTCTCCAGCAGCTGGGGAACCGTCTTGGCATCGTACTGCTTTGCCATGGTCCAGATCCTCCCCGCCATGATCCAGGCGATGCAGGCGAATCCGACATGAAATAGGGAGCAGAAGATCACCCAGGGCATGCCGGCGGCAAGTCCGTAACCGCCTCCTCCCAGGAAGGAGGCTGCGCTGAAGTAGGCAGCAGTATAGGCAATGCCGATGACGGCAGGATAGGCGATGTTGCGGTTGGAGAGGACAAAGCCTGAGAATGTCCCCTGTCGCAGCTTAAGTGAGAGCAGGATTATCGCCAGGACGTAGGCCAACAGCAGCAATTGATTAATCATGGTATTTCCTCATTAATATAAATATAGTTGTGGATATCATAACTATAAGAGCGATCAGTAGCGCAATGTAGGGGGTGGGCATGCTCATTTTTTCTCACCCTGAAGTAGTCGATCACAGAGCAGGAGAAATGGCTGATCTGTGTCCCTCCATATCGAATTCATGTCTATGTCATTCTCCAATTTTGTACCTTAATGCACATTTTTGGACAGCGTATTGCTGCCTGGTTTAAAAAGCTTGTCTTCAGCCTCCGATCGGAAGATAGAAGTAGTAGCAAGATACAAACATAACAATAAATGAGGTGAAACTCTATGGAGCCTCGAATTCTTAAGGTCGGCGAGAAGGTCACAGGCAGATATAGCGGCATGGAGCTGGGCGAGAGCAGGAAGTTCTTCCGGGTGAAGCTCGGGGAAGAGGAGTTTTATCTGCCAAAGGACGTGGGGAACTCCCTTCTTAAGAGCCATCAGATGGGCAATCAGCTGTTTACCATTCAAAGGCAGCTGGATGTCTATGAGATAAAGCCGCTCATTGGTGCGCTGGATTAGATGGGACTGAAGCCTTTTGGACTATCCCTCGCTCCCGGCAAAATGGCCATATATGAATCGCATGACTCTGATGGCATGATGAAATAGATCGGCATATTCCACTTAGCTATGCTTAGCAATATTTATATAAGATTTCATGCTCAAAAACATTGATGATTCAGAATATGGATATCTATCGTCTGAATTTTAAGTCCATATTGATATAACATCCTTCTATTCTAGCTCTGCCAAGAGCTTCCTTGGTCTGATTATCGCGTAGGATGTCGATAGGAGGGCGGAGAATATTTCGTTAGTGCAATGGCCGGATGATGCTATTGTATTTTTATCTTGTTTAATAATTAATAAATGATTGAAATTACGGATCGGAGGTGATTCGTTATGATGAACCGCACCATGAAACTGCTTATGCTGTCGGATATATTCGTCCTCACCGGATTTGGACTGATTCAGCCCATAATTGCCATTTATATTAATGGTGGCGGTGTAGCTGGAGGCAGCATGCTTTCCGCGGGACTTGCCAGTGCTCTCTTCCTATTCACCAAGTCCCTGGTGCAACTCCCCTTTGGCCATTATGTGGACAGGCAGTCTGATAAGACGAAGTGGCTGTTCGTGGGGACGATTCTCATGGCTGGTGTCCCCCTCATCTATGTCTCTGCCAGCAGCATATATCATATTTATATCGCAGAGGTTATTTATGGATTGGGAAGCGGACTCGCCTATCCAACCTGGCTTGGTTTGTGGTCTGCAAATCTCGATAAGGGACAGGAGAGCTTTCAGTGGTCAGTATACTCAACTGCTACCGGCCTGGGCACGGCAGCAACCGGGGCGTTGGGTGCAGCCGTGGCCAGCTTTGTTGGCTTTTCTGCTACTTTCATCCTGGCGGGAGTTCTATGCCTGTTGGGTTGCATAGCCCTGTTTTACCTGGATTATAAGAATGGCTGGAGGAGGATAATGGCAATGCTCGTGCCCTCTATTTGCTGGGGCGGCGGCAACTCCCTCCGAAAGCTTTCAGACCTCCTCCACGGGAAGGGTCGGCACAATTTCGGCCTATGCCTCTATGGTTTAGCAAAGCCCTCTTTCATATATCCTCCAAAAGACCACAAAGCCGATATATATCCTGATCCAGAGCGCCTATCGAAAGGCGAATGAAAATGCTTATTGGAATAGATGTCGGCGGAACCACCACTGATGCTGTTTTGGTGGATGGCAGCCGGGTGGAGAAGACGGCCTATGTGCCTACGGATCATAATGATCTGCTGGGATGCTTGCTGGGGGCTCTGGATGAGCTGGTCAGAGGAGTGGACGTCAGCAAGATCGAGAGGGTGGTTTTAAGCACCACTCTGATCACAAATATGATTGCCGAGAAGAAGACGGATCCTGTAGCCTTGGTCTTGATCCCGGGTCCGGGGACCAATCCTCAGGACTACAACCTGGGCCCGTCCATCATTCTTGATGGGGCCATAGACTTCCGGGGCAAGGAGATCGACTGGTTGAACGAATCCCAGATAAAAGAGGCAGCCGCCAGGATAAAGGAGAGTGGAGTCTCGAGGGTGGCAGTGGTGGGAAAGTTCAGCCAGAGAAATCCGGCTCACGAGGAGAAGGTATCCCAGATCATGTCCCAAATCCTGCCCGGATCCAAGATCGAGCTGGGCCATCGGGTATCTGGTCACCTCAACTTCCCCCGGAGGGCGGCCACCACAAAGCTCACCCTGGCCACCAAAGAGAGCTATGCGAGGTTCGCTCTTGCCATATCCAGGGCTCTGGAGGAGAGGCGGATCACCGCTCCCGTTTATATCCTGAAGGCAGACGGCGGAACCCTGCCTTTGGAGGGATCGCTCCAGATGCCAGTGGAGACCATCTTCTCCGGGCCTGCGGCCAGCATCATGGGGGTCATGGCCCTGACTCCTCCCGGCCAGACCTCCGTAGTGGTGGACATCGGCGGCACGACGACAGACCTGGCTCTCATCCTCTCCGGCAGTCCGCTGCTCTCCTCTAAAGGGGCGCGAGTGGATTCTATGCTGACTCATGTGCGCGCTTTTGCCGTAAGGTCCGTGGCCATTGGCGGGGACAGTGCAGTGGACGTCGCCGAGGACTGCCTGACAGTGGGCCCGCAGAGAAACGGCTCGCCCTTCTGTTTGGGGGGTACGGGCCCCACTCCCACCGATGCTCTGCGCGTCTTGGGTCGGTCGAGCGTCGGCGACCTGGAGCGAGCAAAAGAGGCGATGGCAGGGGTGGCAAGCAGGATGAACTGCACTGCAGAAAAGGCAGCAGAGATGGTGTTAGATTCTGTGGTGGAGAAGATCGCCTCACAGGTCAATGAGATGTTTCGGGAGTGGGAGCAAGAGCCTGCTTATCGCATCTGGGAGATCATGAAAAAGGAGAAGCTCGAGGCGCAGAATGTGGTTGGGGTGGGGGGAGCTGCCCCCGCTCTGGTGCCCCTCATCGCCTCCCGGCTGAAGGTGGCCTCGATTGTGCCTGAGCATGCTGCGGTTGCCAATGCCATTGGTGCTGCCGTTGCCCGGCCTACCATCACCCTTAACCTTCATATCGATACCGAGAGGGGTGAGTATGTGACTGCAGAGGATGGGATCATGGGCAAAGTGAATGAGAAGCAGATGTCTCTGGCTCAGGCTGAGCAGCTGGCCCGGAGGCTTCTCGTGGAGAGAGCAGGCCGCCTGGGGATTGAGGAGTATGCCGCTGAAGCTCTGGTCACTTCAAGCGAGGTCTTCAATATGATTCGGGGATGGTCGACGGTAGGAAAGCTCCTGGACGTCCGAATGGAGATTCCTGCTGGCCTGCTATCCTCATGGAGGTGCACGTAAATGGCTTCTAATGCAGGAGCGGGAAAGACCGGCCTGATATTCTTCCCCGCCTTCGACTGGGCCATCTCGCCCACCCATCCAGAGAGAGAGGAGAGGCTGCTTTATACCCGGGACCAGATCTTTGAGGAGGGGCTGATGGACCTCCCTCAGATCGAGGAGTACAAGCCCCGATTGGCAGAGAACAAGGACATCGCTCGCACCCATTTCTGCGTTCCAGATGTGGAGAGCCAGGTGACCGAGGCCCATCTCATTGCCGCCGGAAGCACCCTCACCCTGGCCGATGCCCTGGAGAAAGGGGAGATCAGAAATGGCTTTGCCCTGGTGCGCCCGCCAGGCCACCACAGCATGCGGGTGGTGCACGGCAACCGGGGATTTTGCAATATCAATAACATGGCCATACTGGTGGAGTACCTGAGGACCAAATACGGCCATAAGAGGCTCGCGGTGATCGATACGGATGTGCATCACGGCGACGGCACCCAGGAGATCTTCTGGCATGATCCCGAAGTCCTGTGCATATCCTTCCACCAGGACGGGCATACCCTCTATCCTGGATCCGGTTTCGTCAATGAGATCGGCGGGCCGCAGGCACTGGCGCGCACCCTGAACGTTCCCCTGCCTCCGGGCACCACTGACGAGGGGATCCATTATGTCTTGGACAACCTCATCCTGCCCATACTGGAGGAGTTCAAACCCGATCTGGTCCTGAACTCCGCCGGCCAGGACAACCACTACACCGATCCTCTAGCCAATATGCGCTTCTCTGCCAATGGCTATGCCCGGCTCAATGAGAAGCTTGCTCCAGATATCTGCGTCCTGGAGGGAGGCTATGCAGTGGAAACCGCGCTTCCCTATGTGAACACCGGCATCATCCAGGCCATGGCCGGCCTTGACTACTCCCATGTACGCGAGCCGGATTATGTTCCGGGAGCCTTTGTGCAGACCGATGCCATGTGGCGGGAGATCAAAAAGACGGTGGACCAGGTGAATGAGGCCTGGGCGAAGAGGGAGGAGATGGTCCAGATGGCCCTGGAGAGTCTGGGCGACTTCTACCGCCGGAAGAAGAGGGTCTTTTACGATACGGACATGATCAATGAGAGCCAAGAGGAGTCGGTCAGGCTCTGTCCGGACTGCCCGGGATACATGACCATCACCAGCTCTGCCCAGAGGGGATATGGCACTTTGAACAATGCCTTCTGCGTCTCCATCCCTCGTGGCGCCTGCTCGTCCTGCCGGGAGGATGCAAAAGAGGAGTATGAGGAGCATCTGGAGGACCGGAGGATTGGGTATGTCTATCTGCAGGACAAGGACCGGGACAAGTTCAAGTTCTGCAACAATATGACCCATACCCAGAAGGGGTACTGAGGGCCAGGCATATTGAAAGTTGGGCCATACTGGCCTATACTTGCCTTTTTATCCTTTCTTTTATTCTCTATTTTCCGGTTGTTTCTCCTGGAGTCTGCGAGCTGTATGAGCGATAGAGCAAAGGAACTGGAGGAGGCGGCGGCATCGATCGACGCAGCCTCCCTTGATACGGCCAGGAAGGGGATCGTCACCGGCTGCCAGGAGCTGATCTACTGGCTGGAACTCTTATCCCGCCGCCTGGAAAAGGTCCCGCCCGAAAAGGAGCATAAGTTCGCCCGCGCTTTCTCTCTTATAATGCTCGGCCACTTGCCCACCCGGCCCGGGACCTGCCCTTTTTGCGTCCAGTATGGCCAGAGCCGAAGCTGCCGGGGTTGCGGCTATGCTGCCACTCACGGGCGCTGCGATTCAGATCAGTCGTCTTTCAGCCTGTTCATCGAGGCCTTCAGTGAGTTGGGAAGGGTGATTTATCAGGATACAGGAGGCCTGAACTGCCATCCGGATGATGCCCGACTGAGGCTTGAGCATTGCATTCGCTCCTCTCGCCTACTGGCAGCGGATATGATGGAGGATATTGATTCCTCCTCCGCCGAGCGGCTGATGGAGAGGAAGGCCAGGTACCTTGGGCAGATGATCGATCTTTTGCCGAAAGAGCTCTTCGGCCCGGAGATAATGGAGAGTTGGCGTCGGGTGCGTGAGATGCTTCGCAATTACTGGTAGTACTCAGTCTGCTGTAAAATAGTCAAATCACATCTCAGCTCAGATGCTGCACGAAGAGCTCCTCATAGAGCCTCTTGACGTTTTCTGCAGTCTTAGTCATCTCCGGGAAGCCCTGGTAGTTCATCGCCTCCTGCACGTCCTGGGGAAGGCGGAGCTTGTACTGGCTGCGGGAGAGGAACCAGCCTTGCTGGGCATAGTAGCGGGAGAGATACTCCTGCTCCGTCTGGCCGGGGGTGGGGATGAACAGCCCATGCTTTTTGTCCAGCTCCACCATCTCCATCATGGTGGTATAGCCGGACCTGGTGATCAGAAAGCGGGCCCGGTTCATCAGCTCCACTTTATCCTCCGTTGATAGGTAAGAGTGAACTGTGGTATGCTCATCCAGCTTCTCGTGCCTCTCCTTCTGAGGGCTTCCCAGGAGCACCACCTTCTCCCCGGGGAGCTTTTGCACCTGCTTCATGATGATCTCCTCCAGCTTCGTCCTCTGGGGCTCGGGTCCTGAGACGATGATCAGATAATCCAGGTCTTCATCCAGATTCATCTTCCTGGTGCTGGTGAAGATTCCGGCGAAATAGGCTCTTTTGTTGGTGGCATCCAGGCGTGATCGGCTGAGCTTGCCGCTCAGGTTCGGCTGGCCCGCCCAGGGATAAATATCCGGCACAATGACTCCGTCGAACTTGACATGAACGAAGCTGTTCACGGGAATGGTGAGCATCTCAAAGGGGTAGAGGTACTGGGGCAGGCTGAAGCGGAGCTGATGGGAGATGAAGTAGCTGGGAATGTCGTGGCTGTAGACCCCCATGCGGTTGTCGCTTATTATCAGATCAAACTTATTCACAGAGAGGATCTCGTCCAGCTTCTTTCTCTCCCTGGCCAGAGCGCGGAGGAGGATGGGAATGCTGGCAGCGAACTTGGGCAGGAAGAACCGGGTGGAGCTGTAGGGGGCAGGATAGTCCTTGAATGTTATGAAATCGCATTCCGGGAATTCCCTCTTCAGAAGGGTCAGGGCATTGCCGCTGGTGCCAATGGTGACCTCGTGGCCCCTTCGTATTAGCTCCTCAATGATGGGAATGTCCCTGGTGGAGTGGCCCAAACCCCAGTTCAGAGGGCTCACGAATACTTTTCCCATGAGGCGGGAGATCAAGCTCTAGGTATAAATCGTTTTCTTGATAAGAGCTAAATATCAACCTGTTCCACCAATAGCCCGTGTACGAGCAGATAGTTCAAGCCGTCGACAAGATGAAGAAGGGAAGCCCTGGCTATGAAGGGATCAGCGCCATCCTGAATAGATATGCCAGGGGCGAGATCGATCTGGATGAGGCCTACTACGACCTCTTGGAGGCGGAGCTGATTGCTATGCCCAAGAGGTGCGGCATGTCCGCAAAGCGCCCGGTGACTGCAGAGGACGAACTGCGCCTGAAAGAGAAGATCCATGAGAAGATCAAAGAAGATCTCCATTAGACGGCCAACAGAGATGCAAAGCAAAAGCGGCAAGGGTAACAGGTCAAGAGCATATGTTGGGAATAAGCGTTACTGAATTGAGGGACCTGGTCGTATCATTGATCGCCCTGGTAATAGCCTTCTCGGTGCTTTTTGGAGGGGCGATGCTTGATATGAATATGATCATCGTCTCCACTCTGGGTGTTGCCAGCGGATTTCTCCTCCATGAACTGGCTCATAAGTTCACTGCCCAGCATTTTGGATATCTGGCCGAATACAGGGCCAATCTCTGGGGCCTTGGTCTGGCGGTGGCTTCAGCCTTCGCCGGCCTTCTCATTGCCGCTCCGGGAGCGGTGATGATCAGCCGGTCCCGGCCCCCTGTCCAGACATATATTCAAGACAGCATGTATGGCTCTACCGTCTCTGATCCGTTTCATCGGGAGGAGCTGGCCAGCCAGCTGAAAAGAGAGATGCTCTTAATATCTCTGGCCGGGCCGATGACCAACATCGTGCTGGCGGCTTTCTTCTTCATTCTGGGGATGAGCGGTCTGGCAGATGGCGAAGTCTGGGCGCAGGCGATTACATTTGCCCTCTTCATCAACCTGATCCTGGCGGCCTTCAATATGCTGCCCTTCGGACCCCTGGATGGAAAGAAGATCTTCGACGGCGACCGGCGGGTCTGGGCTTTGATCGGCCTGCCTGTGATACTGATCGCTCTGCCGATCTATCTTGGAATTATATAAAAATCGGCTCCTCGCTATTTTGCATGGGTGAACTCGAATCGCAAATTCTCTGTGTCTCTGTGTCTCTTTCCATGAAAACACGCCTAAAATCCGGGGGATATCAGCCACCACTCCTCGGTTTACCTTCTCCAATGCGAACCACATTATTGGCCACCAGATCCAGCCAGGTAAGCTGTGAGGTAGAGGATTTTCTATCGAAATCGAAGTCCAATCTCTTCTTCTTGAATCCTTCTTCTTCCCACATCTCGCGATTGACAAGAAGATGGTGTATCATGCTGAGAATTTTCCTGGAGAGGGCAGTAATGGCCTTCGGCTTACCTTTCCTGCGCAACAATCGGAGATATACCTTTTTGAGTCGCGATTTATTTGTCTTTGATGCTCCATGAGCCACCTGATTTAAGATCCATCTAAGGCCTTTTGGACCATGTTTTGTAATCTTTCAAATAATATTATTCTCATTCTACTCCCGTGCAAGCAAAATCAATCCAAGTATAAAAACTTTAAATTTTAAGATCACGTGTATTACTTCTCTAAGAAAACTATTTATCCATTCAAGTTATACATTTCCTACTTGTGGGAGAAATGACATGGCAGGGCTGAAAGGAAAACACATCTTTGGCTTAGTAACGGTTGGGGAGAAAGGTCAGATCGTCATCCCAAGCGAAGCCCGGAAGATCTTCGATATCAAGCCGGGTGACCGCCTGTTGATGCTCGGAGATGAGGAGCAGGGAATCGCGATTGTAAAGAGCGAACTGTTCATGCAGTTCGCGAAGGAAATTTTCAATGCAAAGGAATGCAGGGAGGAAGACAATTGACCGAAATCCGGATAGCCGGCCTGACAAAAAGGTACGGGGAAAGGACCGCGGTCAATAATCTTAACCTTACTATACGAAAGGGCGAACTGTTCGCGCTGCTCGGAATGAACGGCGCCGGCAAGACCACAACCATCAAGATGCTCTCGTGCCTCACTGTGCCCACTGCCGGGGATGCCATCCTGCTGGGTGACAGTATCGTAACCGGTCGCTCTGCAGTAAAGAAGAAGGTCAATGTCTCGCCGCAGGAGACTGCAGTCGCCCCGAACCTGACTGTTATGGAGAACCTCGAGCTGATAGCCGGGATATATGGCAGCGACAGGAAGACCGCAGGGACGAAAGCAGCCAGGATGCTGTCGGTATTCGGTCTCGATGAAGTTGCCGGCAGTAAGGCAAAGACACTGTCGGGCGGGATGCAGCGACGGCTCAGTATCGCAATGGGGCTGATCTCGGAACCGGAGATCCTGTTTCTGGACGAGCCGACACTCGGGCTCGACGTACTTGCACGGCGTGAACTTTGGGACACGATCAGGAAACTGAAAGGTGAGGTCACCATCATCCTCACGACACACTACATGGAGGAGGCGGAGGGGCTCTCGGACAGGCTGGGGATAATGGCAAAGGGCGAGCTGAAAGCGGTAGGGACAGTATCCGAGCTCGTATCCCTCGCAGGAGGAGCCCGGACGTTCGAGGACGCCTTCGTGGCGCTCGCAACGAGGCAGGGAGCGGGGGCATGAGGTTCCTTGTCTTCGCCTCGCGCAACTGCAAGGAGATCGTCAGGGATCCACTAAACCTTGCATTCGGCTTCGGCTTTCCGATTGTCCTGCTCCTCATGCTCACCGCCATACAGGCAAACATACCGGTAAGCCTGTTTAGGATCGAAGAACTTGCCCCGGGAATGGCTGTATTCGGCCTTGCGTCCATCTCCCTCTTCTGCGGGATGCTGATTGCAAAGGATAGAAGCACGTCGTTCTTGATGCGGCTGTTCACATCGCCGCTTTCCGCATCTGATTTCATTCTCGGCTACACTTCCCCGATGCTGCCGATTGCAGTCATGCAGTGCGCCATCTGTTTTGCCGTCTCCATCTTCCTCGGGCTGGCAATGAATGTCAACGTGCTGGTCGCGATTGCAGTCCTCATCCCGGCAGTCGTCCTCTTCATCGGCATCGGGCTGATGGCAGGGACGGTCTTAACCGACAGGCAGGTGGGCGTCATGGTCGGGGCAGGGCTCACGAACGCCTGTGCATGGCTGAGCGGGATATGGTTCGCCCCCGGCCTTGTAGGGGGCTGGTTCGAATCGGTTGCCTATGTGCTCCCGTTTGTCTATGCTGTAAATACAGCACGTGCTGCCATAGTTGGCGACTATGCTGCAATCTTCCCGCAATTATGGTGGGTGATCGGGTATGCAGTCGTGATCATGACCACCGCGATCTTTATATTCCGGAAAAAGATGGACAACGACGACATGTGACTGGCACATAAGTTCACTGCCCAGCATTTTGGATATCTGGCCGAATACAGGGCCAATCTCTGGGGCCT
>NZ_DAIK01000053.1:0-8275 GCF_002496085.1 Methanosaeta sp. UBA458
TAAAGATTGAAAATATTAACGCAGGAATTTAAAGCTCTTCTAATTGGTGCTAAATCGAAACCCTCATGAGTTGGGTACGGTCTGAACTAACACTGCACGAGGTACCGTTCACCGAATCGGTAGCAGTCATTTGCAAGGTGATCTTTTCGATTATTGTGATCGTTTTGGCCTTCGATCAGCTGCTTGTCGACACAACCATCATTTACACAATACTTGCCCCCTTAATGTGGGGAACTGCTATTGGCATAGCCATATCTATGGGAATAGCTCTAGGATGGGGTTCCAAAGAAATTGTAGCCGAATATTTCAGGAAGAAGCTAAACGAAAAGAGCGATCTAGGTAAAGACACTAAGTAAGTCGGGCAGGATACTTGAGAGATTAAAGGTTTAAGGAGGGATGTGGATGACAATCTCATCCCGACTTCCGGGTGTTTTTCATGTGAAGGAGCATTCGATAGGCCTCACACAAATCATAGGTCATATGGATAGTGTAGACCGTTCATTTATATTTTTCTCAAGAATTTCAATAATCTCATTTAGGGTGAATTGATTCATGAGCTCCATAACTCTGTCCATCTCCTCATAAAAGTGCCTTGTTTTGCTCATCATTAGGCCCATATTCTCAGCAACTACACCGCGAGCTTCGAGATTTTTTTCTACCTGGTTGAGGGCCTGCAGGATCAGGCGGATCTCCTCCCTTGCAGTAGACTGAACCACAAGCCTCATCGCTTCGGAATCCGTCTGCAGAGCATAGCGATGCTGCTTTCCCAAAGGACTTACAACTCGCGTTACCAGTCCGAAGTTTTCCAGGGAGTTTAAGTTGGAGCGCAATGTCGTTTTGCTGTAGCCTGTCTTCTCCGCCAGCTCATCGAGAGACATAGGTTCGCTCTCCAGAAAGAGAATGCCTCTGATCAATCCCATCGCATCGCCCCACCCGTTCCTCTTAGCGGACTTGATGCACGCCTCAACTAGAGGCATCTTTATCGCCAATATTTCTTCATACTTCACAATACCTAATTCGGACATAAAGTTCAAGTATATTTTGCTCATATCTCACTTAAATGCTCAACCTTCTGATCGCCAGCGAAAAGCATCAGCCTTCCACTGCCATTGGTGATTTTGTTATAATTTTCTCTGTATCTTTGGCGCATCTTTTCAGGAACATCTAAAGTAATCGGAATTTTATCTAGGGTCATTTTCCTGCCCCCTAGATAGAACGTTCAGCCTCACCTGAGGAACCAGCTTTAAGAAGTCTTCCTCCTGGCAAAGGGCAGTTCCCTGGCGAATGGTGGTTGCTGTGCCAGCAGCCGCTGAATAAATGAGCGACTCACTCAGATCTTTGCCATTGACCTGTCCCAGAACAAACCCGGCCACTGAGGAGTCCCCAGCACCGATGGTGTTCTCCACTTTTACCTCTGGGGGCACAGCCATATATTCATCTCCATTCGACACCAGGAGAATTCCACGGGCACCCATCGACACCAGCACGATCTCCACTCCTCCTCGATTGATATCCCTGGCTGCAGCTACGACCTCATCAATCCCCGAGAGTTCACGACCCACCAACTCGCTAAGCTCATGAATGTTAGGCTTGATAATATTGGGATGTGCCTTTATGCCAGCCCTCAAGGCTTGGCCGTCTACATCTAAGATCACTTTGGTATGATATTTGCCAAACATTGTTATGATTTTACGGTAGATCTCCGGGCTGACTCCAGGTGGGAGACTTCCTCCGATGGTCACAAAATCTGGATAGGCTAGACTCTCTATTTGTTCGATCAGCTGCATAATTTCGTTGGGCTTGATCTCCGGACCACGAGCATTGAAGACAATTTGATTTCCAGTCTCTTTTTCATGGAGAACTATGTTAGTCCTGGTCTCTCCGGCAACTCTAACGAAGTCGCATTGTATGCCATCGTTTAGCAGTCTGCCCTCGAGCTCTCTTCCAGCAAATCCTCCCACGAACCCCAAAGCGGTATTATCAATCCCAAGGTTTTTCAAAACCCTGGAAACGTCAATGCTTTTCCCTCCTGCGAAGCTCTTCTCCTCAAGAATGCGGTTAGAGACATCATCCCGAATCCTTTGGATCCAAAAAGTGCGGTCAATAGCAGGATTTAATGTGATGGTATAGATCATGTTCATATCACCTCTTAATCAACGCAGCCACAAGATGTGAGCAACCTCCTTAGGGACGAATGCTTCTGGATGGTAGGGCACAACCCTGGGCGTATAGTCCTCTGCAGGACGATTTGCAGATACGTTTGCATAATACCAAAATCCGTTTACAGCACCTGCAATAGGATCTATTCGGTTCATGATTACTCTCATCGGCTTGTCCTGTCGTTCTCCGTGCTCAGTACCTCTAAGAGGATCAGCATAAAGCTCAACATGCACGTCTTCGGGCGATACATCTCCTAGATACACCTCGACCTTGAAATGCCATGATTCGTTCTCTTTGTTTACCATCAGGCGACCAAATCGAAGGCTTTTCCAGTTCTCATCCAGCCGCTCCTGCCACCTAGCCAGTTCTCGGGCCAAACTGGCACCGTCTGCCTTGCGGCGGCGATAGGATTCGGCTGCCGGCTGATAGGCATTTTGCACGTACTCTCTCATCATACGGCTGCTGCTGTAGCGGGGAGTAAGACCGGCCATGCTGGCCCTGATCCTTGCCACCCATGCAGCAGGAATTCCTTTTTCGTTCCGATCATAAAACATGGGAATCACCTGCTCCTCCAGCATCCGGTAGAGCAGTTCCGCCTCCCGGTCGTCCCGGTCGGATTCGCTGTGCTCTTGGTGATCTCCTATAGACCAGCCCACCTGCGTATTGTAGGCCTCATCCCACCATCCGTCAAGGGTTGAAAGGTTTAGCCCGCCGTTGGCCAGCACCTTCATGCCGCTGGTCCCGCAGGCTTCATTGGGACGTCGAGGCGTATTGATCCAAAGGTCCACACCAGGCTGAAGATGTTGTGACAGATCGATGTCATAGTCCTCAAGAAAAACCACCTTATCAGAGATGTCCAGACGCATTGCAAAGTTTGCCATTTGCTTTACCATCGCCTTTCCAAAAGTATCCCCGGGATGGGCCTTTGCCGCCATCACCAACTGCACTGGCCGCTCCTGATTGGTCAGAATTCGTATTAACCTTGCCTCGTCCTTCAAAAGGAAGTTTGTGCGCTTGTAGGCAGTGGCCCTTCTGGCAAAACCTATGGTGAGTATATCCGGATTCAGGGCATGTTTGGCTGCCTTTACGGCTTGTGGAGACGCTCCGCGTTCTTGAAGTTGGCGGGCGTGACGCTTTCGGACGTATTCCACCAAATCGCGGCGACCTTCTGCCCGAAAGCGCCATATGTCCTCATCGCAAAGCTTTGAGATTTTCTCTTCGGTGTAGTCGAGATAATAATTTCCAGAATCAATTTTACATCCTTTTATCCAGAGGCGCTGAGAGGCGGGAGAATCCCACGTGGGAATGTGTACTCCGTTTGTTACATACTCAACCGGAACCTCTCTCTCTGGCCAGTGTGGATAACGAGACTGAAATATACGTTTGCAGACCTGCCCATGAAGGCGGCTTACGCCATTAACGAAGTTGCATCCCTTCAGAGCCAAAAGAGCGGGGGCGAACGGTTCTCCTCCCTCCTCCCAGATCCCTTTTCCCATTTCGATCAGATCCAAATAGTGCATACCAATCTGGTCAGCATAGTAATTTGCATATTTTCTTACCAGTTCGGGATTGAACAGATCGAAGCCTCCCGTTCCCGGAGTGTGAACAGTGAAGATATTTCCGGCTCTGGTCGCCCATAACGCCTCCTGGAGAGAGCAGCCGAATTCCTGCATAAAGCTGTAAGCCCGGACAAGTACCACGAAAGCAGCATGACCTTCGTTCAAATGGCAGACCTCCGGCTCGATCCTCATCGCCTTCAGAGCCTGCCAGCCACCGATGCCTAATACTATCTCCTGGATCAACCGCAGCTCCTCTCCGGGGGCATATAGATTAGCTGTGATGCCCCTATCCCAGGAGCTGTTCAGGGGTTCATTGGAATCGAGGAGGTAAAGGTTCACCCGACAAACGTTAGCCTTCCAAACCCTTAGATATAGAGGCCTTCCAGGAAGGTTGATCTTGATTCTGAGCCGCCCTCCGTCCTCTTTCAGGACCGGCTCCAGGGGCAGAGTAGTCGGGTCGTTGTATGGAAAAGCCTCTATCTGCATTCCGTCCCTGCCCAGAACCTGGCGGAAGTAGCCCTGCTGGTATAGGAGGCCTAATCCGACGATAGGCACTCCGAGATCGCTGGCGGTCTTGAGATGATCTCCAGCCAGAATGCCCAGGCCACCGGAATAGATGGGCAGTGCCTCACTGAGGCCGAACTCCATGCTGAAGTAGGCAATGGAACGGACATCGTAATGCTGCTTTTCAAACCATCCAGGCTCATTGAGAAGCCTATGTCGTTGCTCCTTCCACCAACGGATCTCTTCTTTAAGGCTCTCGTCCAGTGCCATCTCCTCAAGACGGCTTCGAGAGACGTTCTGAAGTATCAGATAGGGATTCTTCGTCTTCTCCCATGCTTCTGCATCGAGCAACTCCCAAAATTCATCGGTGGTCTCTCTAACCGTCCAGCGCAGGTCCAAGGCCAGATCGACGAGGCTTTCCAACCCGGGAGGTAGTTTCATATCAGAAATAGGGTTCATTTAGCACCTCAAGCGTAACGTTACTTCGGCCAGCATCGAAGTTCATCTCTCATATCCTGACAGCGGCTGCAAAATGGACCATTCAACGTTTGCTTGCCGCACGCTTTGCATTTATTAACATGACTGTCATTTGATTTCCTGGAATTACATTTTTTCTTGCTCTCAAAGATCGCAATAAGCTCTTTTGGCGAATACTCGCCTATGAGATCTAAAATCCTGCTTATCTCCTCATAAAATTGTACGGCCTTAACTAAGGAAGCCTTTAATTCAGCATCTTTCACGTTGCTGCCCTTGAGATTCTTTTCAACCTGTTGGAGGGCTTGCAAGATCAGATGTATCCCCTCATTCGCGGCAGACAGAATAACCGGCCTCATGGCTTCCGCATCGTTTACAAGAGAATAGCGGTAATGCTTATATCGATGTGGCTTTCCCAAAGGAACTACCACGCGACGCACTATCCCGATATTCTCCAGGCAGTTCATATTGGAGCGTATTGTCGTTTTGCTGTAGCCTGTCTTTTCGGCCAGCGCATCGAGGGATACGGGCTCGCTCTCCAGGAATAGAATTCCCCTGAGCAATCCCATCGCATCGCGCCACCCAGCCATTTGGGCGGATTTGATGCATGCCTCAATTAGAGGCCTCTTTAGCTCCATGATCTCTTCATCCTTCACAAAACTCTATTCAAACACAAAGTTTAAGTATTTTGCGCTTTCACGGCGCATTCGGAGACATCCGAATAGAAGGTTTTATTGGCATGATCAGCTTGGAACGATTAGGGGCGTGGATTACCAGAAATCCTGCAATAATTATATCGCTAGCCGTTCTCTTGACCGTGTTCTCCGTCCACTATGCTCAGCAGGTAGAGAGCCAGGGTATGACTACAGAGAGCTTCGTGTCAAAAGACTCTATCCTATACCAACTATATGACCACCTTTACCAGGAAAACTTCGGCACAGATGGCAATGTGATCTTGATGGAGGGAGATGATGTGGCAAAGGCCGAGTTTCTATCGGCCAGCCTGCGCTTCTCAGATCACATCAAGCAGGTTCAACATGTTGTGGGTGTCCAGAGCATAGCCGACACCGTGGCTGATGCCGAATACCAAAGCAGCGGTATCCGCCGGATACCCTCCCAAGAGAAAATAGACGAGATCCTGGCCGCTGCCGGCCCCGAGGTGAAGGCGCTCATGCCGGATCGCAAGCATACCAGGATGATCGTGAGCATGCCTACCACCGCCACGCTGACAGAGTCTCAACGAAAAGAGCTCCTCATGGAAATAAATGATGCAGTTAATTTTGCAGAATTTCCTGCAGGCTACGGAATCACCGTCACAGGCGACCCATCTTTTCAGGAAGCAATTTTGGAGCTGATGAACAGCAGCAATGGATCGGTCCTTGCCCTGTGCGGAGTGCTGATGATTGTAGCCCTGCTATTGTTCTTCAGGCACGTCAGATGGTCCCTCCTTCCCCTTCCCGTAGTCTTACTGGGCATAATCTGGACCTTCGGGGCCATGGGTTTCTTCGGCATACCTATGAGCATGGTCTCGTTTGCCGCTTTTCCAATCATGATCGGAATCGGCATAGACTATGCTATCCAGTTCCACAACCGGATCTATGAGGAGCTGGACAAAGGATTACCTCTGATGAAGGCTGCCATCAATACGGTCAACCATGTGGCCATCCCGGTGGCCATCGCCCTAATTGTAACCGAGGCAGGCTTCATCTCACTTCTGAGCTCTACGGTCCCCTCGATAAACGATTTTGGAAAGGTCTGCATCATCGGCCTGGTCATGTGTTACCTCTCTGCCCTCTTCGTGAACGTGACCGTCCTTTATCTGTCGGAAAAAAAATCACCCAGAAAAAAGAAGGCAGAGGGACATTCCGACGGCAGTTCATCGATTGGCGTCTTCCTCGCAAAGACGGCAAATATCTGTGTCGAGCGATGGAAAGCGGTTCTAGCCGTGGCTCTGGTCCTGGCTATTGCCGGCAATTATGTCGATACTCTTGTTCCTATAGAAACGGATACGAAGAACTACATCCCCCAAGACCTGTCTCCTCTGATCGATCTGAAACACATGAAGGCCATCTTCGGTGGAACAGACTCGATTCAGTTCCTGGTTCAGGCCGATGACATTACCGATCCGGAAAATCTCAGGTGGATGGATGATTTCGGCAACTATCTGCTGAGTTCTAGAGAAGACAGGACGGAAAGCGCTACAAGCATAGCCACCTACATCAAAGCGGCCAATGACGGAGAGCTGCCTGATGATAAAACGAGAATAAGGGAGATAGTTGCCTCCCTGCCAAAGGCCGTGCAAGATGCTTACCTGAGCGGCCATAACCTGGCAGCTATCGACGTAAATATAGGCGATGCAGAGACTAACTTGGGTACGGAAGGCATGGACCGGCTAATCAAGTCGTATGAAGACGACTTGACCTGGATGACTCCACCCCCCGGAGTTTCAGTTAGGATAACGGGCCAGCCAGTGCTCATGACCACGGTCATGGATGCCCTTACCTCAGGCAGAATAGAGATGTCGCTACTGGGTCTGGTCTTGATTTTCTTCCTGCTCCTGCTGATCTACCGGGACCTGATCAAGGCCCTCTTGCCGGTGCTGCCCATGCTGGTGGTGATAGGTTGGATGGGGCTGGTCATGTATTACGGTGGGCTGAAGTACACCCCCCTCACCGCCACACTGGGTGCTCTGGTCCTGGGAATTGGCTCGGAGTATGCCATACTTATGATGGAACGCTTCTATGAGGAGCTGGACAATGTCGGCAATCCATATGAGGCGATGAACATCACCGCCAACCGCATAGGTTCGGCCCTGGTGGCATCGGGAATGACTGTGACCTTCGGCTTTGCCGCACTGATCTCATCGCCCTTCAACATAATCAGCAACTTCGGAGTGGTCACAGTGATGTCGGTCGTGCTCGCCCTGGTCACCACCTTCACCGTGTTCGTAGTCCTGGCCATTAGAATGGAAGTTCAGCGTGAAGTATTAGAGAATGCAAAACTGGAAATGAAGAGAGCAATTGCACTGATCAACAATCAAAGATGGAGAAGAATTAATGGAAATTAAGTATGCCATCGCTCTGGCCTCTATGTTCATCCTCCTGGCTCCGGTATTAGCCCAGAACACCTACATACCCATGGAGCTTGGCGGGGACAATTACTATACCATGTACGGCAGTCCGGACATATCCGCAAGCATCTCCGGCACAGATGAGTTCAAGCGGGGGGATACCGTCACCCTCTACCTTGATCTGACCAACTACGGCAGGATCATAGGCTTCAAGCAGGACCAGATGCCCCAGAATGCCAAGGAGTATGCCCTTGCCAGTGCAGAGCTGGAGGAGGAGAACAAGAAGCCCACTGCTCTGGGAGTTACCACCACCCTGATCTCCCAGGCCCCTCAGATCGAGGTTAAGTCAGGCGACCAGGTGATCGAGTCGCTCAAGTCCGGGGACAAGACTCAGTCTCCTCTCAAGTTCACCATCAAGATAGGGGAACATGCTCCTGCCGGAGAGTATCCACTCCACTTGAACATGACTTATGACTATCAGGATAACGTCCGGGTTTATGCCTCCAAG
>NZ_DAIK01000089.1:0-17570 GCF_002496085.1 Methanosaeta sp. UBA458
TTTTTGGTTTTCCATGGGAAACATGGAGAGGATACGCAATGAAGTCTAAGTATGTGAACATCAAGAGCAAGTTCCACGAAAACAAGGATTGAAACGCTCTGTCATCCGGGCTTTGGTATCGTTGTTGGCACATCAAGAGCAAGTTCCACGAGAAAAGCCTTCGTTGAATTATATGTGTGAGGTCCGGCAGAGAATATAGCCTCTGTTCCTCTGCGCCTCTGTGGTTGGGTCAGGATCGCGGTTCACCCAGGTACAAAAGGATACAGATAATTTGCGATTCAAGTTCACCCATGCTAAATAGCGAGTAGCCTGGTTTATACTCGTCGCAGATCGGTTTGATTGGATTACAGACAACGGATTTTAGCCATATAGAGCACAAAGATCACAAAGGCCTCGCAAAGGTTAATCCTGTTCTTGATAGCCCAATAATCCTTTGGTGCGGTCTTTGTGTGCTTTGTGGTTTATGGCTCTTCGCTGAATTATGTGGGTCGGGCCCGGCAGTGGTTATAGTCTCTGTTCCTCTGCGCCTCTGTGGTTGGGTCAGGATCGCGGTTCACCCCAGCTGCAAAAGGATACAGAGAACTCCTGATTCAAGTTCGCCCATACCGAATGGCGAGGAGCCAAAAGAAAAATGGCTGATATGGGGTTATCTGTCCTCAATCGATGGCTATTCGCTTGCGGGTGAGCACAGAGACCTTGGGGAGGGTTATCTGCAGAACGCCGTTCGTAAGAGTCGCCCGCGCCTCCTCTGTCTTTATGCTTTCCGGCAGGAGCACCCTTCGCTCGAACCGGGTGAAGGTCCTCTCCCGGCGGTGGTAGTCCTGCTCATTTGCCTCGGTCTCACTCTTTCTCTGGGCCGAGATCTGCAGCTCATCCTCCACCACTGAGATGTTGATATCCTGCTTTTCCACACCGGGCATATCCATGGTCACAACCAACGCCTCTTCAGTCTCATGAACATCAGCCAGGGGCCTTATCACCCCTTTCTTCAGGTTCGGGCCCTCTACCTCCTCCATAAGGTCGCCCATGCGCTTTTGCATCCTCCCGAGCTCATCGATATACTTGGATCCGAGCGCATCCAGGCCCAGCTCATCCATCAATTTATTCATCCTGAACTGCAGCTTGCGCAATTCTTCTGCCGGAATCAATCCTGCGGTCATCCTCAACACCATAATGTTATGGGCCTTTGGCGCTTAAATCTATTCCGACATATATTCATTCTGAATCCTGACCACCTCCGCTGAATCCCTGGCAGCGGCGTACTCACTGAGGGGCTCGCGGTTCAGCTCCAAAAATACGTGCCCCCAGTTGAACTTGGAGAGGATCAGCTCTGCCTGGCTTTTCTCTCCCAGTATTACCAGTCCTGCAGCCAGGGCTTCGACGGTGGAGAGCTTGAAGGGCTTTCCCCAGTTCACCGGGTTGGCAGCCACTAGAAAAGGCAGAGCCCTCTCCTGCAGCCTGAACCGGGCGAAGACCTCCTCAGCATGCGCCCAGCTGCAGTCGAGGGCTGCCAGCCCGCGGGCCCCTTTATCCTCCGGGGATAAGGCCTTTTCCGAGAACGGGCTGAGGACAATGTACGGCCGGAGCTGGCTTATATGGTGGGTCAGCCGGACAAGATCGAAGCGGGCAAGCTTCTTTCCTGAACACTTCCGGGGGTCGCACTGATTGGCATGATAGATCACAAGTTCCATTCATGGAGGGTACTACCGATAATCCTATTAACATTGTGTTCCTTCCCCTAGCAGCCAATAGCAGGGAGCCATTTGATGAGCGAGCTGTCCAAAGAGTACAACTTCAAGCAGGTAGAAGAGAAATGGGAGCGGAGCTGGGATAGTTCCATTTACTATTTTGACTGGGAGTCGAAGAAGCCCCAATATATAATCGACACACCGCCGCCCTATCCCACGGGAAACTTCCATATCGGCAACGCTCTAAACTGGTGCTACATTGATTTCGCCGCCCGGTACAAGCGCATGCGGGGCTACAATGTGATGTTCCCCCAGGGCTGGGACTGCCACGGCCTGCCCACCGAGGTGAAGGTGGAGCAGCTAAACCATATCACCAAGAACCAGGTTCCGAGGGAGGAGTTCAGACGGCTCTGCGAAAAACTTACTGAGGAGGCAATAGATCGTTTCCATAAGTCCATGGGCCGGCTGGGCCTGTCCATAGATTGGTCCAATGAATATGCCACCATGAAGCCGGAGTATTATGTCAAGACCCAGACTTCATTTGTGCGCATGTACGAGAAAGGCCAGATCTACCGAGAGGACCACCCGGTAAACTGGTGTCCCCGCTGCGGAACGGCCATAGCCTTGGCCGAGGTGGAGTACGACTCCCGCACCTCGACACTGAATTATATGCACTTTTGCGCCGAGGACGGCGAGATAGAGATCGCCACCTCCCGGCCTGAGCTCCTGGCCGCCTGTGTGGCGGTGGCGGTTCATCCTGAGGACCAGCGCTATCAGAAATACATCGGCAGGACGGTCAAAGTGCCGATATTCAACTATTCCGTTCCCGTTCTTGCCGACCCGGCGGTGGACTCGAGCTTCGGCTCGGGGTTCGTCATGATCTGCACCTTCGGGGATAAGCAGGATGTCAGATGGTGGATGGAGCATCATCTTCCCCTCCGCCAGGCCATAGACCGCGGCGGCAGGATGATGCCTATTGCTGGCCCTTACTCCGGCCTAACCGTAGAGGAGACGAAAGAGAAGATCACCCAGGATCTGACCGAGCAGGGGATAATCTTCAAGCAAGAGCCTCTGGAGCAGAACGTAGGGCTCTGCTGGCGGTGCAAGACCCCCATTGAGATCCTGTCCGAGCAGCAGTGGTTTGTCCGAATCGATGCCCCGGAGATAAAAAAGATGGCCGAGGAGATAGAATGGATCCCCGCCCACATGCGCGTCCGCCTGGAGAACTGGGCCGACTCCATGGAATGGGACTGGTGCATATCCAGGCAGAGGATCTTTGCCACCCCCATACCCGCCTGGTACTGCAAAAACTGCCATGAAGCACTGGTGGCAGAGGAGAGCTGGCTTCCCCTGGACCCCAACCTGACCCAGCCCAAAAAGAAATGCAAATGCGGCAGCTCGGAATTCATTCCGGAGCAGGATGTTCTGGACACCTGGATGGACAGCTCCATATCCGCCCTAGCCGTCGCCGGCTGGCCGGACAGGACCGATCTGCGTATGCCCACCCAGCTCCGGCCACAGGGGCACGACATCATTCGCACCTGGGCCTTTTACACCATTCTCAGGACCAGAGCCCTGGAAGGGATCAGGCCCTGGGATGCCATTCTGATCAATGGCATGGCGTTGGGCGAGGACGGCCATAAGATGTCCAAATCCCTGAACAACTTCATCCGCCCGGAGGAGGTATTCGAGAGCAACGGAGCTGATGCCCTCCGCCAGTGGGCGGCTATCGGCGGCAGCCCGGGAAATGACATACCATTCCAGTGGAAGGAGATAACTGCCGCCAGCAGATTCCAGCAGAAGCTCTGGTCCATATTCCGGTTCTCTCTGCCCCTGATCGCCCCGTATGATGCCGATTCTGGGCAGGTCGACCGCTGGCTCTCTGCAGAGCTGGATCTGCTGATCACTAAGACCACGGAGGCCATGGACAGATTCCAGTTCGATGAGGCCTTGAAGGCCATCCGGGCTTTCGCCTGGGATGTTCTGGCCGACAACTACATCGAGCTGGTCAAGGCCCGGCTGTACGGCCAGGACGGGCCGGAGAAGAGGGCAGCGCAGGGCACCCTTTTCACCGCCCTGGAGACTCTTGCCCGACTCATGGCTCCATTCACCCCCTTCCTCTCCGAGGAGATCTACCACACCCTAACTGGCCAGAGCGTTCATGTGCAAAGCTGGCCCGTGGCCCAGGGGCAGCCGATGGATAGGGCTGGCCTGGCGATAAAAGAGGTAGCTTCAACTCTGCGCCGCTATAAGGCGGAGAAGGGAGTGGCCCTCAACTCCCCTCTTCCGGGAATCGTGGTATACTCCGACCTCGACCTGGAGACAGCAGACCTGGCCGGTGTGGCCAACTCCCCGGTGGAGAGCAGAACAGGAAAGCCCTCGCTGGAGATGAAGCCCATAGCGGTCAAACCGCAAATGAAGGTCATCGGCCCTCGATTCAGGGATAGGAGCCAGCGGATCATTATGGCCCTGATGGGCATGGACCCGGCTGATATCGCTCGCCAGAAGGAGGCAGGCTCGATTGCAGTCGATCTGGATGGCGAGATCCTCGAGCTTCCGCCCGAGGCGGCGGAGGTGGAGATCCAGACTCTCTCTGCTGGCGAGGCGGTGGATATACTGAAGACGAAAGAGGCCACGGTGCTGGTCCGAAGATGATCGAGGTGGAGGTCAAAGCCCGGGCCAGGGAGGACACAAAAGAGAGAATAGCCGCCCTGGGCGCCACCTCCATCGGGGTGGAGAATCATCTGGACCTTTATTTCAATTCGCCATTAAGGGACTTCAAGAAGAGCGACGAGGCCCTGCGCATTCGCATTAAGGAGGATGGGGCCCGGCTCACCTATAAGGGGCCCAAGCTCGACCAGCAGACCAAGTCTCGCCGGGAGCTGACGATAAGGATCGACGATCCCACCCAGATGAGGGATGTCCTATCCCTTTTGGGTTTTGTTTTATCGGCAGAGGTTCGCAAAAGGAGGACGAAGTATTCCTATCAGGGAATGGTCATCGCTCTGGACGAGGTGGAGGGGCTTGGCACCTTTTTGGAGGTGGAGGCTCAGGCGGAAGCGAACTGGGAGAACGAAAAGGATCGGGTCCTCTCCGTGTTGAAGCGGCTGGAATTGGAGGACACCATCCGCCGCTCATACATAGAATTGCTAGAGGAGAAGAGGGCAGATCTATAGACCGATGACGATATAATGGAAATGATATCTTGTCCATAAGCTCGAAATTCCATGTGCTGGTCATGCTCTCGTTCCTGGTAGCGGTGCAGTTGATAGCCCTGGCCATAACTCCGGCCATATCCGCCACAGACAATCGGGTATTCGAGGATCCGGCATCGATCTCCAATCCCATAATCTATATGCTGCTCATCCTCATATTCACCGCCATTCTCCTTTTGGCCATAAAACTGAAGGGAGATTGGCTGGTGAGAGGATTCATACAGATCTCCATTGCCCTCACCATCTTCTATGTGATCTCCGCCATCATGCCCATGTGGCTTGCCCTCCTGCCAACTTTGGCGGTGATGCTGCTCTTGCACTACTACCCGGAATGGTATATTCTGGATGCATTTGGAATCCTGGTGTGCGCAGGAGTTACCTCCCTCCTGGGAGTGAGCATGACCGTGATGCCGGTTATCATCCTTATGGTGATCCTGGCGGTCTACGATGCCATCTCCGTCTATAAAACCCGCCACATGGTCGCTTTGGCAGAGGGCGCAATAAAGATGAAGGCACCACTGCTTTTTGTAGTCCCCAAGAGCAGGGACTACAGCTTTAGGCGAAAAGATGCAGTCTCGATCTCAATGGGAAACGACAAGAAGAAGGGGGATCGTGGAGCCTATTTCCTGGGCATGGGCGATGCCATCATACCATCCATCCTGGTGATATCTGCGAGCTGGTCATATCCACCAGGTGATATCCTCGGCCTGAACCTTCCTGCTCTTGGAGCCATGCTCGGAACCTATGCCGGCTTTATCCTTCTGATGACTACATCGAGGGACCGACCTCAGGCTGGCCTTCCCTTCCTGAACTCGGGATCCATCCTCGGATTTCTCGCCGGCTGTCTTGCCGCAGGCATCCAGCCCTTCTAGCCCGGCACGGTATAGTTCTGGCACCGACAGCTTTTTGCCTTATCCCGCGACACTCTGCCTCAAAGAGGAATATCAGATGGCTGATGAAGACCACGCAGTCCTGGAACACTTCATACCATTCTGCCCCAAATGCGGCAACGAGTGCGAGCATAAAGACCTCCGGCGGGCACTGGACGCAGATGAATGGAAGAAGATTGTGATCGAGACGATCTATTACTGCAAGAACTGTGATAACTACTGGAGCGACGGCCTGATAGAGAAAGGCTATAAATGATCTACCTTTATTACAGCGAGAAATTTCAAGGGTATAACTTCGGTCCGGAGCATCCCTTCAATCCCGCTCGCCTGATGCTCACCTTTAGCCTCATGGAGGAGTCTGGTCTAATAGACGAGAAGGTATGCAGGCTTGAGCCCCGCCCAGCTAGCGAAGAGGATATTCTCCGAGTGCACACCCCTGAGTACCTGGCGGCGGTGAAGCTGGAGGAGCCGGATCTGGCCTTTGGCCTGGGGAGCGACGACACCCCGGTCTTCGCGGGCATATGTGAGTCATCCAGAATGCTGGCAGGGGCCTCTATCGATGCCGCCCGCCGCATAATAGCTGAGGACTGCAGCGCTTTTAACATCGGCGGAGGACTGCATCATGCCCTGCCCACAGTCGCCTCCGGGTTTTGTGTCTTTGATGATCCAGCCCTGGCCATCCGGGTTTTAAGAGATGGATTTGATCGGGTGCTGTATATCGACATCGATGGCCATCACGGCGATGGGGTACAGCAGATATTCTATACTGATCCCACTGTTTTGACCATCTCCATGCATGAATCCGGATTGTACCTCTTTCCAGGCACGGGATTCATAGAGGAGACGGGAGATGGTGAGGGAAAAGGATACAGCGTGAACATCCCCATGCCCATGTACTCCGGAGACGAGCAATACCTCAGGGCCTTCGATCAGATCGTTCCAATCCTTTTTGAATGGTTCCGGCCCCAGGCAGTGGTAGCCCAGCTGGGGATAGACACCCACTATTCCGATCCCCTCACCAGCCTTAACGTGACACTTAACGGCTATACCGGCCTCGTCCGCCGGATAGTGGATCTGGCCCGCCAGCATTCAGGGTCCCGGCTGCTGGCCCTGGGCGGAGGGGGCTATAATATGGAGGTGGTGCCCACCGCCTGGACCAGTGTCCTTCATATCATGAGAGGCGAGCCGCTGCCTGAGTATCTGCCCCCTTACTGGGTAGAGCTTTTCATGAACCTCACCGGGCATGAGCCCCTCTCTAATCCGGATATAGAGATGAGGGTCGGCACGAATACCGAGAACAGGATCAATAAAGAGCTCTCTGGGACTCTTCAGGGCCTGAAGGAAAAGATGAATGAGGTTCACGGCCTCTTTTAGATCGTCTTCGATCAGGTCCCGATCTTGATCGGCTCTACAATAGAGCGCAATGTGGATATGGCGGAGAGTGCGGCCAAATAGCTGGTTTTCGGATTTCGCGGCGAGGGGACGTTCTCCACCCGGGTAAAAAACCTGCCAAAATCGCCTTCCACCTCTATCTCGTGGCGGTTTACTCTTATATTCGGATCGGCGAATACCTTCACCAGCACCTCTTTCTCCCCCGCAGCAAGATAAAGGGTGGCGGCAACATTCACATTCGCGGGGAAGGCCCTTACCGCCTCGATTGCGCTGCCGGAAAAGATCTGGGTAGGACCGGAGAGGCTATCCAGGTCGATCCTATTCTCCATGATATAGGGCGCCCCTCTCAGGCCGCTGGGATTCTTGGTGGTGGTCAGGGTAACCCTTTCAATTCTCCCGGCGCGAGCGGACTTGAGGGCATCCAGGCCGGATATGGCTCCAGATGGTATGTAGACCTGAGAGCAGTGAGATTTGGCCAGGCTCTTGATCTCTCTGAATAGATCCATATCGGCAAGAGCCCCAACGCTCATTATCATCAGCCTTTTGCCCGCGGCCAATGCTGCCCTGGCGACTGCTGGGACCGCCTTCTGGGAGGCTGCCTCCACCACCACATCCGAAAGGCGAACCAATTCCGCAAGATCGGCTTTTTTCGTCTTATGCTGCAAGCTCTCGATGAGAGCGAGGGCAGTTTGAGGATTATGATCGCATACAGCAATCAGCTCTGCATCAACCACGCCAGAATCTATCGCTTTGGCGATCTCGGCCCCAATGGCACCGCATCCCACAAGCCCGACCTTGAGAGGCATCGCAGGTTATAAATCAATTAAGGATCAAAATCCTTGCGGTATGCTAAGGTCAGAGCTGGAGCGATTTATAGGTGAGGACCTAGGCGAATGGGATGATTCCAGCACTCTCATTCCAGAATTGACGGCTTGCGGGATCATCATCGCTAAGGAGGACTGCATCATCTCCGGGCTGGCGGAGGCGGTGGAGATCTTCCAGTATTTTGGCCTGAAATCCGAGCTGCTATTCGATGATGGCGAGTTTGTGCCAGCGATGAGCACTGTTTTAGAGGTAGTGGGCAGCGCGAGAAAAATCCTGCAGTCCGAAAGGCTGGTCCTAAACTTCATGGCTCGCATGAGCGGCATATCCACCCTCACCCGGGAGTGCGTTCTCCTGGCCGGGGGGGTGCGAGTGGCAGCCACGCGCAAGACCACCCCAGGATTTCGATTATTCGAGAAGAGAGCGGTCTATCTTGGAGGCGGCGACACCCATAGATTTAATCTATCCGATGCCATCCTCATAAAAGATAATCATATAATGATCCTCGGCCTGAAAGAATGCCTGCGCCGAGCTAAAGATAAATCCAGCTTCACCAAGAAGATCGAGGTGGAGATCGAGAGCCTTGAGGACATGCTCATAGCGGCAAAAGAGGGTGCGGATATCATCATGTTCGATAACATGGACCCCGCGAAGATAGCCGAGGGAGTTGATGTCTTGAAGAAGGAGGGTCTACGAGAGAGAGTGATTCTGGAGGCGTCAGGGGGCATCACCCTGGATAACATCAAGGATTACGGAAGAAGTGGGGTAGATGTTATATCGCTTGGTGCTCTCACCAAAAATGCTAGATGGATTGATTTGAGCCTGGAGATAGAGAACGATGAAGAGTGGAGAGCGAAGAGTGAAATCGCTTAAAAGAACCATTGACCTGCAGGATAGAGATATGGGCAAGAAGCAGCACCTCGATATTCTGCGCCTGGTCTGCCTGGCCGTCCTTATTCTTTTGCTGTCAACGGCCTTCATTGGAGCGGTCCAGGGGGCGGATGACGATGATGATGATGAGGTCACTTATAACGATTTCACCCTGGGGATCGGAGACAGAATAGACATCAGCAACTATCGAGCAGAACTCATTGAGATCCAGTCGGTCAAAGATGGCATAGCTGTCCTGCAGGTTTCCAGAACCGGAGGCGGACTGGACGAGCAGAGAGCATTCTTGGAGAACCGGGCCAATAACTTCGCCGGAGGAGCGGAGAAAGGGGGTATAACCCTTACGGTAGTAGATATCCTGGATGATGAGTCTGCCAGGGTGCGAATCGAGTACCAGGAGAGCCTGGGAACGCCCAGCAGACGGGCCTCGGACCGGCCTGTATCCTCCGGTGACAAGCCAGCCCTCACAGTCCAGAAGAGCTTTGACAAGAGCGAGATGAGTGTGGGGGATGAGGTCAAGGTCACAGTCACCATCATGAACAAGGGCACAGGCAAAGCACAGAACATAAAATTGGATGATGCACCACCCCTGCCGGAGTTCTCCTATGTGGCCGGCTATCCGCCCAAGATCAAGGATACCCTGGACCCTGGCCAGTCCGACTCGGCTGTATATATGATGAATGCCATAAAAGAGGGCACCATACGCGTCTCGGCCATACAGGTCAGCTACACCGACTCCAAGGATAACGTCCTATTGAACAGTTCTGAGCCTTTTGATATCGTCATCAATCCAAAGAGCGTGGCAGACCTGGCGATAAGGATGGAAGTACCTGGGCCGCTCCCTCTTGGCGGCACTGGAATGGCGAACATAAGCATAGAAAATGTTGGAAAGGCGCCTGCCACCAGAATCGAGGCCAAAGGGGACATAAAACCGCCAGTGGGGCTGGAGGCATCGGGCTTCGAGAGGAGCTTCTTTGAGATACCGCCAGGCGGCGAGGTCAATTACTCAGTAATGCTTTCGGGCAAGGACTCTGGTAACTATACCATTCACCTCAAGACCACATTCGATGGAGGAGACGGCTCTGCGATCAGAGAAGGATCTGCAGAGGTAGTGGTCCTAAAACGAGAGTATAAATATGAATATTTACTACTCCTTATCCCAATCATAATTATCGCTGCCTGGCTGTATAGGCGGCACAAAGAATATAAATATTAATAAAATTCCACAGTAAAGTGAGGCTGATATCATGCTTAACGTACTTATCCTTGGTGTAGGCCAATGCGGAAATAGAATACTGGACGCAGTGAACAAGGAAGCGATGGGTGGTGGGGGTGCCTCGAAGATCGCCAAGTACTGTCTCAAGCCCAAATTCCCCAGCCGGGTAGAGACGGTGGCGATCAACACGGCGATAAACGATCTCAAGGAGCTGAGATACACCACCGCCAAAGACAGATTGCATGTTCCGAACCTGCACGGCATGGGAGCCAACAGGAACGTGGGCAAGCAGGCCTTTATGGACAACCGGGACAGCATCATGGGAGAGATCGAGAAGAGAGGCGATTTTGATATAGCCTTCGTCCTCACCTCTACCTCTGGTGGAACGGGCTCCTCATTCTCGCCGCTCCTTATAAATGAGCTGAAGAGGCAGTACCCGAACATCACCGTGGTCACTGTGGCTATTCTTCCCTTCCGGGAGGAGGGCTCGATCTACCTCCAGAATGCTGCTTTCAGCATGAGGGAGCTGATGGAGCTGGACGCTGATGGCATCATCCTGGCAGACAATCAGTATATGAAAAGGTTTAGCGGCGACATTGCCAGCGCCTATGACAAGATCAACAGCACCATCGCCAAAAGATTGCTCTTCCTGATCGAATCTCTGGACAGTGAGATGCTCTCCGTTACCGATCTGGGTGACTTCAAGACGGTCATGAACGGCGGCCTGCGCATAGGCACCATGGGATACTATCAGGCAGATGGGAAGAACAACTCGGTCAAGGACGCCATCGAGAACAGTCTAAAGCCTAACAACCTCCTCTATCCGGCGAACGTGGCGGATGACGCCGCCAGGGCAATGGTCATAATCCAGGGCTCCAGGGAACATCTGGACGTGGATCAGATCACCAAAGAGGTGGAGAAGATCACCGCCAGCGCGGGGCATGTATTCAAGGGAATTGTGGTCAAGAAGGGCCATCCAAGAGTGCTCTCTGTATTCACATTGGCTGCTGCACCGGAGCTTGAATCCATCTATGCTCAGGCGGCAAGAGGGATGCAGGACGAGAAGGAGAAGAGGTCAAGGGCAAGAAAGCAGCTAGACGACGCATTCGCCCATATAGAGGATCTGGAAGAGATCTACTGAAGGCCGAACCGACTGTACATCAGGGCCTGCATTGGGCTCAGCTCCAGGGCCCTGGCTACCACGGTCCTCTCGGAAGGGCTCAGTGGATGCCTCTTTGCTGGTGGCAGGGGCAGAGCCTGCCGGGCATAGACCACTCCACCCTTCATCCGGGCACAGGTGAAGCTGCCGGCATCTCCTTCTATGAAGACCTCGCCCCCTCTCATCTCTGCACCTGTGAAGTCCTTCGTACTGCCTCTAACCAAGATCCTTCCTCCTCGCAATAGAACTGCTGTGTTCTCCTGAGCGCATCCTTCGACGATGATCTGGCCGGAGCGCATGAGTATGCCCGTGCTCATGCCTGCGTCTCCCTCCAGTTTGATGGTCTTGTCGGCGGGATTTCTTGCCCCCAGGGTATCCCTGAAAATCCCGTCCTCGATGAACAGACCCTGCTGGTCCAGATGATTCGGCTCCATCACATCCCACCCCTTTTCCAGAGCCTCGGTGATGGAGACGAACATTCGATATCCAGTCAGATCGCTATCAACCTCGATTACATTCCCCATGGGCTCACTGACCCTGCCGGAGACATAGATCGCGCCTCTGAGCATGCTTATCCCCATGCGCCGGCCCACGTCTCCCTCCACCACTATGCTGCCCGTCCCCTCTATCGGCCCGCCCTTTCCCCCCAGCCGGATGAGATCGACGCCCAGGCTGGAGCCCAGGCGGCTGCCAACATCCCCGGAGATATTCACCCTCTCCCCTTCACGGAGCGATTGCACGATCTGCCTGAGGCTAGCCTCCCCTATCTTCTGATCCATATCCAGCCTTGAGCCTTGATGCTGCCAATAAAAGTCAAATGTGAAGTCGCCAAGGCACTTCTCCCCTGAAGCCAGGATCTGGAGCATTGAAATATCACTTCGATGGAAGGAAGGCACTATCGGTCGCAATGCGTTTGGATACATTGATCCCGATAACGGTAATTAGAATAGCCCCAATAGCTGAGATGGCCAGCTTCTGTACCGATTCTACCATGCCAATGCCAAACTCCAGATCGGCATTGCTGGCCAGGATAAAGCTGCTGGTCGACCAGATGACCAGGCCGGTAGCCAGGATGAAGAAGAGGTAAGATATGGTGCGAGCGTCTCTTATACCCTCCATATACATATCCATGACCTTGCCCAGATTCACGCATAAGGCAGCAGCCATGTACCACCAGATGCTCTCGTAGAGATAGATCATGATCAAGGTGAAGTATCCAGGAAAGGTGGGCTCATGGAAGTACTGCCAGAAGTATGCCACTCCATTTACGGTGGCTATGACCACCAGCATTGCCGCCAGGATATAGGTTATAAAGGCTATCTTCCAGGCATAAAGGGATTTCTTGAGCGTCTGCTTTGCCTCCTCCATGGAGTCGTCCAGGCCCAGCCCCCGGAATAAGAGATACAGACCCACCGAGCCTGTGATGGCCACTATCGCCCAGCTGGGGTAGCCGATCAGGCTGAAGAATGCAAACATGAGCAGAGCCAATGCAGGAGGAATGAATAACGTATGGCTGAGCTTGGGGTCGGTGAAGAGCTGCTTTAAAAGGTAGTAGGTGCTCTCCAGGTTGGGGCTCTGCTTGACCAAAACCCGACGCACTCCTTCTACCTTGATCCGGGAGGTGATGATGGGCAAGATGGCCTCGTCCTCCGCCCCGTCAGAGACCACAACCACCCCTTGAGGATGCAAGCGCGCCAACAGATCCTCCAGCTGAGAGGCAATTTTGCTGTCTGAGATCAGGCCGACCTTCAGGTCTCCTGCAATAGAGGCGATCTCCACATTCCTGCCTGATGCAGCAATCTCATCAAAGGTTTTGATGCCACCGAATATGGTGTTGACGTCCGAGTCCTCTGGGTCAGACATGCCCAACTTCAGGGCGGCCTCTATATTGGCCTCTCTGCCCACGACGGGGGTTATCACCCCGCCCTTGCGGCCCAGGTCATTGTCCCGATCTATGCAGAGCACAAGGACATCCATGGTCTACTATTTGAAAAGATTGTACTTAAAGGATTCTGTGATCAAACAGCAAAGAGAAAAGATCCGGCCATATCCAAAAAATATTTATTTTAATAAAGCCAATGGATGGCTATGAGAAGACTAATCTTATGCATTGCAATTTCTCTAGTGCTCCTGGTCTCCTTTGCCAGTGCCTTTACCATTGACATGGCGGAGACGCAAAAGCAAATCGATACGTACAACCGGAATATCGATCGAGCGCCAGAGGTTCTGAAAACCATTTTGGGCGATGAGAAGATCAACCTGGAAGTACTCCGAAAAAATGCCAGCACCTTCCAGGTAGGCTTGGATGTGAAATCAGCGAGAATAGACAGATTAATTGAAGGAGGCTGGGACGATCCATCAATCACCATAACTGCCTCAGAGGAGGCAATAGACAATGTCAGACTGTCAAAGGATCCGATCGGAGCCTTTGAAAAAGAGAGGGATGCTGGCAGTATCACCTTCGAGGCAAATAATCTGATCTCCAGGGCCAAATTGAAGGCCGCTTTCTCCAGCACCTCTGTCCTGCAGTTCGGTTACGACACATTCTTCGGCTAGCGGGCAAGGTCAATATTCTCTTTTATTATTTTTAAGGCACAGAAATCCCCGCACATGGTACAGACCTCTGCATCCGAGGGGGTTCTATCAGCCCGGACCAGCTTTGCAGTCTCAGGATCTATGGCCAGTTGGAACTGCTTCTCCCAGAGCATATCCCTCCGCGCCCTTCCCATATCCAGATCCTTCTGGCGATCGTTGTTCTTGATCATATCGCCTATATGGGCTGCTATCCTGGCAGTGATCGTGCCCATCCTCACATCCTCCACATCAGGAAGAGCCAGATGCTCAGCCGGGGTGACATAGCAGATGAAGTCCGCTCCGTAGGCACTAGAGAGGCTGGCACCGATTGCCGCCACGATATGGTCGTATCCGGGAGCTATATCTGTGACCAGGGGGCCAAGCATATAGAAGGGCTTCTCATCAGTCATCCTCTTCATAACCAGGACGTTTGCTTCAATCTCATCGATGGGGATGTGGCCCGGCCCCTCCACTATGGTCTGAACCCCTGCCGCATGGGCTCTGTCCGCCAGCTCGGAGTTGATTATCAGTTCCTGGATCTGACCCCGATCGGTGGAGTCGTGCACCGCTCCCGCTCGAAGGCCATTGCCCAGGCTTAGGGTGACCTCATGCTCTTTAAGGATCTCCAAGAGATAATCGAACTCCCGGTAGAGGGGATTCTCCTTCTGATTATGCAGCATCCAGCCGATCATGAAGGCCCCTCCCCGGCTGCATACGCCACCAAATCGACCGCCTTGGCGGCGGAGCCGCTCTATGCAGATGCTATTGATGCCGGTGTGGATGGCCATGAAGTTGGTTCCCAGCTTCGCCTGCTCCTCCGTCGCCCTGAAGAGGTCGTCCTCGGGCATGTCCACACCTGCTCCATACTTTCTTATGGCCTCGATGAATGCCTGGTAGAGGGGAACGCTCCCCACGCTCAATGTTGTGGCCTCAATCACCCGTCTTCTGATCTCCAGGAAGTCCCCACCTGTCGAGAGCTCCATCAGAGTGTCTGCACCGTTCGCTTCAGCGGTGCGCGCTTTTGCCACCTCCATCTCCACATCAACGATATCGCTGCTGGTGCCGATGGAGGCGTTCACCTTGGTGCGGAGCCCCTTGCCAATGCCCACCGATCTAGTGTATCTGTAAGGGCTGCGAGGGATGACTATCCTGCCGCTGGCTATACCTCGAAGTATGAAGTCAGGGGTCTTTCCCTCTGCCTCGGCCACTATCTTCATCTCTTCTGTCAGTCTGCCTGCTCGTGCATCATCTATCAGTCCCATCTCTTCACCAGCATCAACTGACAATGTAGGGTTATTTAAGGGTGATCAACCACGCTGCTCTGGCGGGAGATGCTGCAAGCAGAATGATGAAGAAATCGTGAGGCGACACAATGGTGCCCGCCTCAGGTTCAGTATTATCCTTGACTGTTGGGATATTCTATTTCAGGATCTCTTTTTTGAAGGTCTCAAAGCCGATCTCTTCTATGAAATCGCCCAGGCGCTGCTTCTTGGCGTGATCCCGGTAAAAGTTGACGATCTTATCTATGCAAGAGAATACCTCATCGTCGGATAGGTTCTCTGCCAGCAACGTGCCCAGCCTTGGCTTTACCCCGCTGCTTCCGCCTACCAGAAGCCTCCATCCCTTGGCGGTGCCGATCAGGCCGATGTCCTTTACCGCGGGCTCAGCACAGGAGTTGGCGCATCCTGATACCCCCATCTTGAACTTCCAGGGAAGCTGCATTCCGTGATACTTCTCGTCCAGCTTCAGGCCCACGCCCACAGCATCCTGCTGGCCGCGCTTGCAGAACGTAGTTCCCGGACAGATCTTGATGCTGCGAACGCATAGACCTATGGCAGCCCCGGTCTTCATCCCCAGGTCCGCCCAGGCATTATCGATATCCTCAGGATCGATTCCTACTATGGCGATCCTCTGGGCAGATGTTATCTTCAAGGCCTTGGCATGATACTTCTCCGCCACATCGGCGATCCTTCGAAGGCCGGCTGGATCGATTATGCCGCCTGCTATATGCGGTGCTATGGCAAAGGTCTCTTTGTCCCTTTGAATAATGGCACCCTTTTCCAGAATATCTTTGGACATGCTAAACAACTCCTTGATCTGAAATATTCGCTAAGAAGAGATTGGGGTTTTTAGGGCAAAAAGCTTTCCTATTGAATATGACCCATGAAATGGCTGAAGAGGAGCTCGATTGACCAAATCAGTCTCAGTTCCTCTATCAGCATCTCTCTTTTGATATCATGCATGTGCCTTTGCCTGCAATGAGGTCCCGCTGGACCTGCTCTTGCGATGGCGCGAGCGTCTTCCTGCGTACCCATCGCTTTTAACCCACTCACCGGTCTCGTCGTCCTTCTCATACTGTTCTTTTACGGCCGACCAGGCTGATTCGTGAGATGCCTTCTCGCGGGCTGTCTCATCTTCTATCTCCAGATCCTCCCAGCAGCTATTGAAGGCTTTCATGTATATGGTTTTAGCCCGGCTGGGCAGATTTCGGACGCTCTTGGGCAGCTCGCTTATATTTGCATATGGCATCTAATACACCTCCTGTATGTGTTTAGCTCATGATGGCTCTATATTTCTAATAGCCTGGTTAAAAGGTTTTGGGCGGATCTGCTTTCCAGGCGGATTTAGACTAAAAGAATATTTATTGTCAATAAAAAAAGGTTTGAGCCGAATATGGTTATGGCCTGCATGGTGCAGCGGACCGCAGCAATTCAGCCCGATCGGGGCGCAAACCACGATTTCTTATGAACCCGTCTTTTGCCGCCCTGAAATCCGTCCCTACTTTCTCATGGCCGCTTTGGCCTCTTCCAGCCTTGCCATGGCTGCGGCCCTATCAGCATCTGCCTTTTCTTTGCGAGATTGAGATTGATTTAGATCTGATGCTGTCTGTGTCACAGCTGCGGTCGCCTCGGTGCTTGCGGATGCGTCAACTGCTGCAGCCCCATCAATTGTTGCCTCACCGGTGACTGTAGCATCAGCCGCGACAGCATCTGCCCCATCAACTGCTGTGGTATCGGAGCAATAGCCGGGAGGGATGGGCGTCATGCCTTCAGTCACAGTTATGCTCATATTATACAGCAAATGATACATCGTCTCCTCATCCAGACTGCCTTCCATCACTATCAATGCCGCCGTCTGGTTGGTGGGCTGGTATGCAGCAAATAACGAAGCGCCTAGCATTCCCCAGATGGCAGGCCTGCCTTCGATGTAAAGTTCAGCTTCGCTGAAGTTCGCCTGCAGTATTGTCTCATCTGCAGAAGCGAGCAAGGATTTCATTCCCTCAGCATCAAGCAAGCCTATAGGAGGTTGGCAGGGATAGAGCAGAAAGATATCGACCTTGCTCCCATTTAGTAGAATGGATGTCCATATGTCTTTTCCGCCAGTATAATTCAGGATTTGCTGGTCGTTCGGTTCAGCATTCACTACCGAAGGCAGAATAGTAGCGAATTCTGCATAGGTATTCGTCTCGTCGCCAAGGGGTACTGCCAAGCGGGTATAATTCTCCCCCTGAGCAACGGCAGGATTCATTGTCAGAAGGCCAAGCAAAATGCATATAGAGATAAGCAATCCTCTAGCTGCGGGCCTGCATTGTAGAATCGCAAACTTCATTTAATCCACCTCATTGCTATTTCCATTATCTTCCTTTCGATTACTGTGGGTTTATATGCGCCAGTTTATAACTCTCTAACTATATAGCATTTTCCCGATTTATAGCGAATTTTTCCC
>NZ_DAIK01000089.1:17628-19126 GCF_002496085.1 Methanosaeta sp. UBA458
AGTCGAAAAAAGAGCATGGAGGAGATAAGAGTTGAAATCAATCTTGAAGGCAACCTGTCTAGCCGCTGCATTGATGATCCTCGCCTGCAGCGCGATGGCATCGGTGGTCGTAAATGAGATAGAGCTGAACCCTCCGGAGGGGGGAGCGGAATGGATCGAGCTTTTTAACTCCGGAAACGAAAGCGTCGACATAAGCAGCTGGACGGCCATCATCACCGATGGCAGCTGGAAGGGAGAATTCTCCCCTGTACCCCTGGGTACGATTCTTCCCGCAGGAGGATTCTATGTCCTGGATGGCCAGGAATCCTGGAACCATACTGACGGAGGATACTGCACCCTCTACAGTGCATCTGGTGAGGAGGTAGACAGGACCGCCCTTCGCCTGGATAGCTTAGGAAACGACTTTACCTATGGCAGGAATCCGGACGGATACGATACGAACACCGATGGCGACTGGGGTCTGGCTTCTGCCACCCGTGGTGCGACCAATGTGCGCTGAGCGGTCATATGCTGCAGTTTTGGGATTGAGGGATCTTGGAATCTAAGGATAAATCAAAATGGAGGATGACGACACGTCCGGCATCAAGAGGCGGCATCAGAGCGCTTCTGACCTTTTTATGCCTGCTGGCATTCTCAGCCTCTGGGATCTGTGATGTGGTCATAAACGAGATTGAACTGAGCGCGCCCCATAACGAAACGATTTGGGTGGAGCTCTACAATGCAGGTGAGGATCCTGTGGACCTTGCCGGCTGGACGGTGCAGATCGAAGACGGGGCCTGGAAGGGGATCATTCCTCTGCAGGGAATCATAGATCCCCTGGGATTCAAGGTGGCGAAGGGCAAAGACGCCTGGACGACAACTGGCAACGGTACAGTCTATCTGTATGATGCCCTTGGAGAGAATATGGATCGAGTATATCCCCAGAGCGACCAGAGCCACTCTCACTTCGCTTATGGCCGGATCCCGGACGGCAGGAGGAGGGGCACCAGTGCAGACTTCGCCTTCCTGAGGGCAAGCATCGGCATGTCCAATGGCAGAGAGGTGCAAAAATAAATATAATCGAGATCAGGGCGGGAGACGAAAATAGCAGGGGATTTGAGAAAGGAGGGGCCTCGCTGTTTCATATGGGTGAGATGGAAATCTGAAGCCTAATCCAAGTAATCGCCAAAATGCCGAGATATCGCCATTTATGAATAATCTCAATACCAATCTTCCATCAGGTCGGAATTCCAAGGGGGAGTCATACCCGGAGAATGAAAATCGCTATCCTGAGGTTACCCATATGAAACAGCGAAGAGCTAAAAAAAGAGATGATAGGGCCAGGATCCAATCTCGATTCGGCCACATTCTCAGGGATGGTTCACGCTGATGGGCTTGAGGAAGATGTTGTTTGCCTCATCGCTTTCCGCCACAACTCCGCCGGAATCGACCAAAACCTTGGTATTGATGTTAGCATACCAGCTGGGGTAGCCGTCATAGGTGCAAGTCAATATCTTTC
>NZ_DAIK01000085.1:0-5263 GCF_002496085.1 Methanosaeta sp. UBA458
TCTATATTGCAGAACGCTATGCTCGAGAGGGGACCAATCCTCTGGTCCTGGGGATCACCGCCAGCCCAGGCAGCGAGAAGGAGAAGATCGCCGAGATCTGCACCAACCTCTCTATAGAAAATATCCAGACCCGTTCGGAGAAGGACTCTGATGTAGCGCCTTTTGTTCACTCCAAGCAGATCGAATGGGTGAAGCTGACCGTTCCCAAGGAGCTACTTGATATCAGAACGGCGATAGAGGAGGTGCTGAGAGATCGAATAGATGACCTAAACCGCCTGGGGATCAGCCCGGTGAAGATCGACCCCAGAGCCACAAAAAAGGAGCTCCTCGGCCTTCAGGCCATGCTCATGTCCTCAGCTAAAAGACAGGCCAATCAGGCCACATTCAAGGGCATATCCATCCTGGCAGAAGTTCTCAAGCTCTATCATGCCATAGAGCTGGCTGAGACCCAGGGCACAGAAGCTCTGCTCAAGTACTTCCAGCGGCTGCAGGGTGAGGCCATCTCCCGCAGCGGCTCGAAGGCCTCTCGCCGGATTATGGAGGATTCCAAGTTCCGCCAGGCCATGCAGGCCTTAGAGGAGCTGAAGGTGGAGCATCCCAAGCCTGCCATGGTCAGGAAGATACTGACCGAGCAGATCGAGGCCAAGCCCGAGTCCCGGATCATGGTATTCACCAATTACAGGGACACCGCCTCTGCCCTCATCCGATTTTTAAAAGAGGATCCCAAGATCAAGGCCGTTCGCTTTGTGGGCCAGTCCAGCCGGGCAGATGATGAGGGCCTGAGCCAGAAGAAGCAGGCTGAGATCCTGCAAAGGTTCAGGGCAGGGGAGTATAATGTCCTCATCGCCACCTCGGTGGGGGAGGAGGGAATCGATATTCCGGCCACTGATATGGTCCTCTTCTACGAGCCGGTTCCTTCGGAGATTCGCAGCATTCAGCGCAAGGGCAGGACGGGGAGGGCGAGGAGCGGAAGGGTGGTGGTCCTGATGGCCAGGGGCACTCGGGATGAAGCCTACTACTGGATTAGCGACCGAAAAGAGAAGACAATGAACAAGCAGATGCGAACTCTGAGCGGCCAGGCTTCCCAGTCACCCTCGAGCAGCTCCAAGGATTTCCTTCCCCGCCAGCTGGAGATAACCGAAGATAATCCAGAAAGGCAGAACAGGAAAGGGCAGGAGAGCCTGGTGGATTGGACAGAGGCAGATGAGGAACGGGACAAGATCTATGTCGACCCCAGAGAGCGGGGAATGGCCAGGCTTCTGGAGGGGAGAGGATTGGAGGTCACCCTGAAAAACCTGGAGGTGGGCGACTATGTGGTAAGCGATCGAGTGGCGATCGAACGCAAGACCGCCCAGGATTTCGTGGCCTCGATCATCGATCCGGAGAGAAACCTCTTCCGCCAAATAGCAGATCTTGCCCGGAGCTACGAGCGGCCGGTCTTGATCCTGGAGGGAAGGGACCTGTATTCCCGCCAGGTGAGCGCAAGCTCCATTCAGGGAGCATTGACTTCGGTGGCTGTTGATTATGGGGTGCCCATCATTCCCACGGAGGACCAGGAGGATACGGCATCTGTCATCACCATGCTCGCCGCTCGGGAAAGAAGGGCAGGGCATGAGCCCAAGCTGCATGGCCACAAGACCGCCAGAACGCTAAAAGAGCAGCAGGAGTACCTCATATCCGCCATTCCCAGCGTGGGGCCGTCGGTGGCAAGAAAACTCCTCCGCCACTTTGGGTCAATTGAAAAAGTGATCGCTGCCAGCAAAGAAGAGCTGCAAGAGGTGGACATGGTCGGGCCTAAGATCGCTGAGCGCATCCGGGAGCTGGTGGGAGTTGAGTACAAGGGATGAGATTAGTGTTAACCAACAAGTATATAAGGCAATTAAACCACTCTGATGATGCTGCATAAGCGTCGCTTCAATTGAGTTTGATGGGATGTTTTGTAGTATGTAGGATCGATTCACGGAATCGATGCCAAAGGTAAGTGAGTTTAAATGGAAAGATATGGAAGCGGAAGCAGAGGCGGCTACAGCAGCGGCCCGAGAGAGATGCACGATGCCACTTGCGCAGAGTGCGGAAAGGCATGTCAGGTTCCCTTCAAGCCCGATGGCTCCAGGCCAGTTTATTGCAGCGACTGCTACCAGAAGCATAGACCAGCCAGACCACCCAGAAGATACTGAACTGGGAAATCATCCCTTTTGGGGATTGCTGTATAAGCGGGGTTATTTTTTAAGCCCTGCAAGGCAAATTTTTAGAAAGTTTTTTCGAATTTTTTGATATCTTCAAATTTGCAGATTCAAGCCATCCGTTCCCACGATTATGTCCTGATAGTCCTTTACCGATGCCACGGCATCCATACGCTCCTGAATGCTTCTGTACCTGCCTGCATCGAAATGGGTTAAGGCCAACCTTTTGGCTCCTGCCCGCCGGGCGATATCGGCTGCATCCTGGGGATTGAGATGTGGCCAGGCAGGACTTGACTCTCCAGGCTTATGGGAGCATTCAGCTATCAATAGGTCTGAATCACCTGCCAGATGAACTGCGCCCTCGCAGATGCCCGTATCTGGACAGTAGGCGATGATCTTTCCCTCCAGATCGAAGCGATAGCCGAGGGTGGGAGAGGCATGAAGCAGAAACTCACACTCCAGGGCGAAAGGCATCTTATAGGGCCCGGGCAGAAGCTCGCCAACTTCAACCGGATAAGGGAGCTTTTCCAGAGGAACGGTGAAAGGGTCATTGACTATAGTGTTCAGAACCTCCCTGGTGCCCTTCTGGCCGAATATCTTCAGCCCCTGAGAGAAGTGAAACTTGTTTAATATATGCAGCCCCTCAATGTGATCCAGGTGAAAGTGGCTCAAGAAGAGATAGACAGGAAGATCGTCATCGATGTACTGGTCTGCCTTGCTGATGCCGTTCCCCGCATCAAGGATTATGTGATACTTTTCGGAGTTGATCAGGGTACATATGGTGTTCCCGGTGTCGCTGTCATACCAGCCGTTTGTTCCTAGAAAGATTATCTCCATCTATCTGCCTCATTGGGTCAATAGGTCAGCATTTGCCTTTGCGGTCTTCTCTTTGGCCCCAAAATTTTCTGCATCCCTTTTCTCCCATAACGGCTCTCCCTGATAAGAGATGCGCCTGATGCGGTGAATGGGTATGAATTTCGTTTTCAGATCCGACCTGATCTCCATGATCCCCGACTCCAGGCTGATGATATCCTCCCCCTTGACCAGGGATATGTCTCCCGAAGCACCCCGATCCAGATACTCTATACTGGCTTTGGACAGATCATACCCAGGATCATGAATGAGGCGGAGCAGAAGGGCGTAACTGGTCCTCATCTCAATCCACTATCTGCTTCGCATGCCTTCTGCTACCTTCTGCGTCATCTATGCTGGCCCGCTTGCTATCCTGTCCGCCAGGCTCCATCCTTCAGATCAGGATGGGGGATCGTGCCTTCATAGCCGCACATCTTGCAGCAGACCTTTACCGTCAGTCCATCTATGCTCTGGGCGTTCGCCACATATCCACATCTGGGGCAGTTGGTGAGAAAATGAGTTCCTGGCATCAGATCCTCCTTGGCTTATTCTTTTTCAGCACTATCTGGCATCTACAACCAACGCTTATTCTGCACGATTCTCTTTCTATTCAGCATCTCTATCCTCAGCCCTGATGCCTGCACCGGCAAGCTCCGCTCGGATCAGCTCGTTTAAAAGGCCTGCCCGGATCTGCTGGGCATAGTTCCATAGATCGGGGCCGCATTTGCCGCAGTCTTTAGACGATTCCTCCAGGATTCTGACCAGATCGAGTAAAGATCGGTACATCAGAGGAGCAGCGTCCTGGAGCTTCAGTTCAAAGGGGCTCAAGATCCCAGATTTCGAAATCAGCCGGCAGTCTCCCTGCCTCCAGGCCATGCAGCCCTCGTCGAGGCATTCCCTATCCACAAAAGGGCAGGCTTTATTAAGGGCAGACAATTGCAGTTCACCATTCCGAAAGCTGAATTGAGATGACTGTATGGTATATTCGTGCTTTGAGATGTTAGCTTTTTCCCTGGCTTTGTTCAATTTTATTTAACATGGATCTTGCCCTTACAGTCGACCTTAGCGGGAAAGCTTAATAGCCTAGAAGCAGTGACTACCTCATTTGATGGGCTCGTAGGGTAGTGGATATCCTAGCGGGCTTCGGTGGCTATTTGTCGAAGATACCCGCTGACCTGGGTTCGAGTCCCAGCGAGTCCGTTATTTCTGCTTTGAATTGGCGACAGACTCTTTTTGTAAAAGGATTTTTAAAGAGGAAGTTGAGACGAAATGACCAGATAAGAAATAAAAGGCTCTTCAATGAATTATGTGGGTGAGTTCAGGCAAAGAATATGGCCTCTGTTCCTCAGCGTCTCTGTGGTTGGGTCAATGCATCGCGGTTCACCACAGAGGCGCGGAGGCACAGAGAATATACGATTAGAGTTCATCCATACCAAATAGCGAGGAGCCAACTAAAAATTAGCTTGGAGGGCGTGAGTTGGTTGACCTTTTCGGCAAGAAGAAGCTGGAAGATCGCATAAGCGAGCTGGAAGAAGCCATAGCGGTTCAAGAGCGAGAGAAGGAAGAGCTGGTGCGCACTCTCCAGAAGCGCGAGGAGAAGATAAAGAGGCTTACCAGCGCCAACCAGGAGGCAAACCTGGCTCTAAAGGCCATGGAGCAGAAAACAGCCACAATGGTGGCTTCGTCCCCAGAGAAGACGGAGACGGAAAGACCCAAAGCAAGGCTCCCTGAAGCCTGGATGCCGGACAATAGGGAACTGGACCTATTGATTCAGAGGCTCCAGGGATTCCTATCACCCAGGGAAGATCTGCTGGTTTACGCTTTTCCTGGCTCTCTGCCCAAGGACGCGGATATTCCGCCGCAGATCAGAAGAGTAGCGATGGAGATCAAATCCCAGAGGGGCGGCATAATCATATATTGCCCCCAGCTTTTTGCCCTGCAGTTCATTCCTCCCTTTCCCATCAAAGAGAGAATATCGTGGGAAGGAAGTTCATTTCAGCTCTCTTGGATTGAAGAGATGATGAACACTCCTGCCCTGGTTGTATCAGCACACGCGGGAAGCACCTTCCTGGGAGTGGCCTTGAGCAGGGAAGGCTTCGCAGTAAATGAAAAGGTAGAAAGCCAGGTGAAGGAGAAGCATTCCAAGGGAGGATGGAGCCAGAAGAGGTTTGAGAGGTTGCGCGAGGAGGACATAAAAAACCACCTCGATGCCGTCCAGGAGAAGCTCG
>NZ_DAIK01000104.1:0-3528 GCF_002496085.1 Methanosaeta sp. UBA458
GTGCCAAATCCCATCCCCATCTTGGTGATGGGTATGATGATCTTGTCCTCCAAGTCCATAGGCTCCCCAATTATGTTCCTGGCGGAGAGCACCTTTAGAAGCTCATCCACTGTAGCCCTTATGGCATCGGTGCTCGTCATCTATGTCTCCATTAATAAGATAGTATGCACTATATTTACATCTTCTGGATTGCTGGAAAAGGTATAATTAGACCAAAATCTCTTCAGAAGAGAATAATGTCGGAGGATCTCAGATCAGTCTACAGCCGAGCTCCGGAGATTTTCCAGAGGCTCCGAAAAGAGATCGATAAGGTGATCGTCGGCCAGGACAGGGCCATAGAGCAGCTTTTGGTGTCGATTATCGCCGGAGGGCATGCCCTTTTGGAGAGCAATCCGGGTCTGGCCAAGACTCTGCTTGTGAAGACCACTGCCTCTTGCATGGGCCTGGACTTCAGCAGAATTCAGTGCACGCCGGATTTGATGCCGGCGGATATCACCGGCACCACCATCATAGACGAGATCGGCGGGGGAAAGAAGTTCCGCTTCGAGCCGGGGCCAGTCTTCTCTAATATCGTCTTGGCGGACGAGATCAACCGGGCTTCGCCCAAGACTCAGAGCGCCCTTTTAGAGGCCATGCAGGAAAAACAGGTAACCGTGGGCAACAAAACCTATGCTCTGGACAGGCCCTTCTTCATTTTGGCCACCCAGAACCCCATAGAGATGGAAGGAACCTTCCCATTGCCCGAGGCCCAGCTGGACAGGTTCCTGCTCAAGATCTTCATGGAGTATCCCACGATGGATGAGGAGCTGGAGATCCTGGAGCGGTATACCATCCGGGCAGAGCCCAAGGTCTCCCCTCAAGTGAGCAAGGAGGAGGTTATTGCCCTTCAGAAGCTCTGTCGCGATATACCGATCGCGGATGATCTGAAACGTGCAGTGGTTAACCTGGTCCTGGCCACACGTAACTGGGACGGGGTCCAGTACGGTGCCAGCCCCAGGGCCTCCATCGGCCTCATCTTATCGGCTAAGGCCAGGGCATTTCTGCAGGGGAGGAACTATGTATCCAAAGAAGACCTGCATGTAATGGCCTATCCTGTACTCAGGCATAGAATAATATTGGGATTCGAGGCGGAGAGGAAGGGCCTCACCCGCGACCAGGTGGTAGGTGACATCCTGAAGAGCCTATCGCTATGAGATGAATTATGGATACTGATTTCTTCAAAGAGCTGGAGCGATTCACTCTGCTCGTCCGGAAGCGCGTCTCCACGGCATATAGCGGTGGGAGGAAATCGATGCGATTTGGCCACGGCATCAGCCCGGTGGGCTATCGGGAGTATCGCAAGGGGGACGACTTCAAGCTGGTGGACTGGAAGGTCTACGGAAGGACGGAGAAGCTCTTCATCCGGGAGCATGAGGAGGAGAGAAGCCTTGTGGTCCATATCCTCTTAGACAGCAGCGCCAGCATGGGCTATGCCGGAAAGTATGCCTATTCCTCCCGCCTGGCTGCGGGCTTTGCCTATCTGGCCACCATGGAGAACGAGAAATACACTTTGTCGCGCTTCTGCCACCGGTTCTATCCCGGAGAGCCAAAGCGAGGGAGGAGGAACCTGATTTCATCCATTGCCATGCTTGATGATACTCTGCCCCGAGGAAGAACCAACCTGAAGCTGGTCTCAGAGCTTTTTGCCTCCCAGATCAAGACCACCAGCCTGGTGGTGCTGATATCCGACCTCCTGGAGGATACCGAGGATGTGATAACCAGCATCTTTCGCCTCTCCGGACATGAGCTGGTGGTCATTCAGGTCCTCTCCCCGGATGAGATGGGGATGGGATTCGGCGGGGATGTTAAATTCGTAGATATGGAGAGCGGCCTTTCCGTCATCACCCGGGTGACTGAGGGAGAGCGGGCGGACTACCAGACGAGACTGGCAGAGCATAACGAAAAGATCAGAGAAGCATGTGACCAGGTCGGTGCGAACTATTTCCTCTTCCAGACGGACCGGCCGATATTCGATGCCTTCTCTGAGATGCTCACCCGAGCGGTGGTCTGGAAGACATAGGTCATATATATATTCAAAACCATCTCTGGATAATATAAGATGAATAGCGGACTGCCACGCCAATGAAACCGAATAACAATACCATTAAGCTCAATTACGGCCAGGGTTGCCTCGATCTTCTTGCAGGCGAGGAGGCAAAGGTCGTCCTTCCCCAGGAGCTTCCGCCAGCCGGCTCCGGGGAGGTCGAGAGATCCTTAGATCAGGCGGTTGGAAGGAGGCTGGAGGATTTTGCAGGGGCAAGGTCGGCTTCCATTCTGGTCAGCGATATCACCCGCCCTGCTCCCAGCCACCTCATGCTTCCTCCGCTTGTCAAGAGGATCCGGGAGCTGGGTATCAGGAGTCTGTTTGTTGTCTTCGCTCTGGGCACCCATCGAAGGATGACCGTTGCCGAGGAGGAGTATCTCTTAAAGGACTGCATTTGCTTGCCTCATGTTCAGCACGACTCCAAAGGCTGTGTTCCCCTGGGATGGACTGAGCGGGGAACTCCGGTGGAGGTTCTGGAGGCGGTCGCCTCCTCTGACCTGATAGTGGCTACGGGAAATATCGAGTATCACTATTATGCCGGCTTCAGCGGCGGGGCAAAGGCCATTCTCCCCGGGGTTAGCTCCGAGCCCTCTGTGGTCAGGAATCACGAGCTGATGAGGGATCCTGCGGCAACTACCGGGAACCTGAAAAGCCCCGTCCGCCTGGATATGGAGGATGCTGCCCGAATCGCGGATCTGGATTTCATACTTAACACTGTCTTGAATAGCCAAAAGGAGATCGTCCTGTCTACCGCTGGAGACTTCATAAAGGCGCATAGAGTGGGGGCGGCGGCAGTTGACCGGATGTATCGCCGTTATGTGGAGCCGGCGGAGATCGTAGTCAGCTGCGCCGGAGGCAGGCCCAAGGACCTCAATTTATTCCAGGCCCAGAAGGCTTTGGACAATGCCAAGAATGCCGCCCTTCCCGGCGGTACCATCATCCTCTTAGCGGAATGTTGCGAGGGGCTGGGCCATCCGGCATTCGAGCGCTGGGCCTGCGAGGCCTCGTCTGCCGAGGACTGCTGGGAGCGGTTCGGCAGGGAGTACGAGTTTGGAGGGCACAAGGCGGCCTTCCTGGCCAGGGAGTCGATGGAGCACCATCTGATTCTGGTCTCTTCCATGCCCAGGGATAAGGTCGAGATGTGCTTTATGAATCCGGCAAAGACTCTGGATGAGGCTTTGGCCATGGCCAAAGCGAGGCAGGGCAAGGATGCGAGGATGCTGGTCATGCCTTACGGGAACCTGACCCTGGCGGTGGGGAAACGGGCTTCTGCTCACGGATCTTGGCCTTGAGAGATTCATTCTCAAATCTTAATTGCTCATTTTGATCTTGAAGTTGCCGAATGATCTCAGATTTGCTCATGCACTCATTTAAAATATATATATCATTACTTAATATTTATGGTATAATTTATCTCAACATGACTGTACTTTCCAACTTTTTAA
>NZ_DAIK01000038.1:0-5149 GCF_002496085.1 Methanosaeta sp. UBA458
CTGGAATTTCTAAAGGATCGCATCAACCCCAGAATCTCTTTGTCCTAGCATACTCCTTTTCCGCTTTGAGAATGTCCCTGTAAAACTCGATCTCGTCCTTCTGAAGCTTGCCTATCACCCTCGCTGCGGTCTCAGGTCCTAAACCCCGGCTGGCAAGGGCAATGGCTGCGGTCTTGCCATAGCTTAAGACCAGGTTTGCATTGCGAAAGACCCTCTTGGTCCTGCGCTTCTCATCAGAGGTCTTCTTATCCCGCTTTCGGACCACTTTGATCTCATCCTCCTCCCAGGGCTTGAGAGCAGCCACCATCCTGGAACCACAAAGAGGGCACTCAGGTCGGTCGGGCACCCGTTCGACCTGACGCATGGATTTCCATTTCTTGCAGTTCACGCAAAATAGCAGTACGCGGTCTTTCATAATCCTGTTTTTGAGGAGTTTGATCACTGCAGCATCCGCATTCTCCGGAGAGGTTACATCCTTTCCGCCTCCCCGGCCACTGGTCCCAATAGGCGAGAGGCTGCTGGTGGTCATGGCCATCGAGCCATCCCTGATCCTCACCAGAACCATCCTGGTCCGCTCGATATCCAGGCGATCGTGATAGATCTCCCGCAAGGCCTCTCGGTACATGGGGGTGCCCTCGAATACTGCCAGCAGCTTTGCCATGCTCACTCTCTGATAGTCAACATCCCTGGATAGGGCACCGAACTTGCGGGCCACATGGATCATCTTCCAGCGAAGGAGGGAGGTGTTCTTCAGGGTCATCTCCAGGATGGGCTGAACATAGTCCGGATCAAGATCCTCAATCAGCTTCTCGATCTCTTCCGCCAGCAACGCTTTAGGAAGGGTCAGCTCAATTCTGTAAGGATCGATCTGCAAGGCCACGCTGCTCCCAAAGCGAGCGGATAGGATGGAGGTTATAACCCTGCCCAGAGTATCATTTGTTTTATGGCCGAAGCAGCAGTTTATGATCGCTCCCTCCCCACCGCCTTCCACTACCACCAGAGATTCGTTTGGTACAGGATGATTCTTTTCCCTCTGTCTCATTATGAGATCAACCAGCTCTCTTGCCGCCTCATCTTCCACCGGGTAGCAGCTCTGGAGCCACTCTTCAGCATCTTCCGCTCCCTTGCCCGACTCGAACATCTCGCTGATCTCCCTCCGGATCCGGCCCACCTCCTGGGCCACATCAAAGGGGACGGGAATCTCCTCTCCTGTCCAGCTGGGAATCTCTCCGCTTCGCTGAATGGGAACCACCTTAATCTCCTCCTCAGCAATCTCGGTTATCTCCCAGATTTCTCCCTTGGTCACGAATGTGGCGCCGGGCTGGGCGAAGCCAACTACAAATGCTTCATCCAGGGTTCCCACCGATCTGCGTCCCACTATGTCGTAGACATTGTACCTCTTCTCATCCGGGATCATGGAGAGGTTCTCGATATAGTACTCCCGTGCCTTGCGAGTCCTCTGCAGGATGCCTCCCTCTCGCCTGACCAGTCTGTGCTCCTCCATCTGAGAGACTACTCCCTCCAGCTCCTCCACCGTCAGGTCCCGGAAAGGATAAGCTCTGGAGACGATCTGATGGACTCTCTGGAGGCTTATATCGCCAAAATCGATCTCCAGTCCCACTATCTGATTGGCCAGGACATCCGTCGGCTTCTCATGGATCTTGATCTCCTCCAGCTTCGAGTCTGCCGCCCTCCTGGCGATGGCGCAGGCCTCAGCCACATCGTCGGCACAGGTTGCGATTATGCTTCCAGATGAGACGAGACCAATCTTATGTCCGGCACGACCAACCCTCTGCAGCATCCGGGAGACCTCTCGGGGAGAGCTGTACTGGATGACATGATCCACATCGCCAATATCGATTCCCAGTTCCATAGAGGAAGTACAGATGAGGCCCTGCAGCTCTCCCGCTTTAAAGGCCTCCTCTGCCTCCACCCTCGCCTCCTTCGATAGGCTGCCATGATGAACTCCAATGGGCTCACCAAGCTGTCTGAACCTTGAGCCCAGAACCTCGGCCGCCTGTCTGGTGTTGACGAAGATGAGGCATTTCTTATCTCTCACCTCATCTCGGATCCAGCGGATCTGAGCAGCCAAACGGGGGTCGCACTCCAATGTGCTGGCCAGGGAATAGTCCCCGCCTTTGGGCTGAGGGCTGACCACCTGGTAGTTGCTTGCCCTTTCCACATCTGCACAGACGATCCTGTATCCTCTATTTGTTCCAACGAGCAGTCTGGCTACGGTTTCCGGAGATCCGACGGTGGCAGAGAGGCCGATGCGCTGAAAATCTCCGGCGATCTCAACAAGCCTTTCCAGGAGAACAGAGAGCTGAGAGCCGCGTTTGGAGGAAGCCATCTCATGAACCTCATCCACCACTACCATCCTGACGGTGGAGAGATTAAGGCGCAGCCTCTTTCCGGTGAGCATGACCTGCAGAGTCTCGGGGGTGGTGATCAAGATGTCAGGTGGACTCAATGATTGCCTCCTTCTATCGCTCTGGCTGGTGTCGCCATGGCGAACCGCCACTGAGATCCCCAGGCTTTCGCCCCAGTCATGAAAGCGGCGAAGCATGTCTCTGTTCAGGGCGCGCAGGGGTGTGATGTATACCGCTCTTATTCCTTTTATGCCGTTGGAATCCATACCTCCAGATTCCATAGCGCTGGATTGCATTCCGTCAGAATCCATCGTCCTGCTTGCTTTTTTCTTCTCCCGGCCATGCTTTGGAGTATTGTTGCTCTTTCCTTCGCCGGATAATATCTGGTGAAAGATGGGCAAGCTTGCAGCTTCTGTCTTGCCTGTACCTGTGGGGGCGATGAGGAGAACGTTCTCTCCTGCTAGAATTGTTGGTATCGCCTTCTCCTGAGGGAGCGTCGGCTCGATTATGCCCTGCTCTTGCAGTATTGCTCTGATCCTATGATGAAGATGATCGAAGGCGCTCACAGTCGGTTATTCACAGAATCGGATATGAATACTTTGCGGCAAATTCGGAAGAATGCTACGTCGATGAACGATTAAAGCGTATCTATCTCTCACTAGCTGCAGGGAAGCCAATCTGGTCCTGAAAATCCATAGGAATCGTTGCTGCTCAGATGTATGAACCTCTCAATGTTGAGGACGCCGATCAAGTCCTCCTGCACCAGTCCATAAACCGCATGGCGGCCATAGGGACCTGATTTTACATCTTTGGACTGCCAGGCGATATGAGCCTTGCCGATAAGAGAGGATGCAATCCTGGCCTCTAGAGTAGCATTGCCTCTGCTGCTATCATCCTTGATGCCGGATGGATGAAAAGACCTGCTATTGATCTCCGTCTCCTTTTCCAGATGGTCGAATTCGGAGTATGACTCAGTAACGCTAGCGCCTGCATCATAGTTCTTGACGCAGAGGTAGTCTGAGGTGTTCATCTGGGTCATGGCCTGATAAAATGAGGCGGGCATGCCTGAAACTGCAAGGCCTGCCAGCAGAAAAGCAATGGACAATGAGATCAGGCTCATAAATACCGGCCTCGTGAATATTGGCCTTGTGAATATCTGACTCATAATCCAAATCATCCTCTCGATTGAAGGACAATCTTCTATTTAAGGTACATGCGTGCATCTAAAAAAGACAAAATCATAATGCCGGCTATGCTTCAGTCACCTAAAATAAAAATGGGGTTATCGTCTCTCAGAGCGGTATGAATCCATACTCTGTGGCGACATCCCGTCCCTTGGAGCCCAGCATGAAGTCAATGAAGGACTGCGCGCCAGCAGTTGCCTCATCGTAGGTATAGAAGTATAGCTCGCGAGCCAGCTCATAGCTTCCGTCCTTGATGGTCTCTTCTGTTGGTAGAATCCCATCCAGGCTGATGGTCCCTACTGAGTCGTCCTGAACATAGGAGTATCCCAAGTATCCAATGGCCTGATCGCTCCCGGTCAGAGCGGTTTTTATCTCTGCATTGCTGCCAGCAACTGTGCTCACGCCCGGAGTCTCAGCGGACTTATCGCCCATGATCTCCTCATTGAAGGTATCCCTGGTTCCAGAGCCTTGCTCTCTGCCGATGACCAGTATCTCCTCATCCGGACCATCGAGCTCCTCCCAATTGTCGATCTCGCCTGCATAAATCTCTTCGACCTGTTCCTTGCTCAGGGAGGTCACGCCCGCATCATATATCTCCCGGCTGACGGCGATAACTATCCCATCATAGCCGATGAGGTTCTCCTGGAACTTGTCTCCGAACTTCTCCCGCTCCTCATCAGTGACCTCTCGAGAGGCCATGGCTATCTCGGAGTTGCCCTCGGCGATGTTTTTCATCCCCACACCAGTGCCGCCTCCAGTGACAGTAACCCTGTAATCAGACTGCTCAGCGTTAAAGACCTCTGCCCCGCCTTCTGCAAGAGGCAGTACAGTTGTTGATCCTGCAACACGAACATCTTCCATAGCCACAACCATAGTAGTGCCGATTGCACATACGATCAAGGCTATCAATAGAGCACCAAATAGCTTTCTCATCAATTCACCGGCGGAAGCTTTGCATGGATAATATGTAAACCTATCCAACATAAAATATAGTATTACCCTTACCAAAGTTATCGAAACATAAACTATATAGATTTCAAATACACGCTAGATTTTACCTAAACGCTGATATTTTCTCTTTTCGAAAGCATCTAGTTCAACAAACCATTGGCTACCGCTTTTCCGAGGTCCGTGCATCTCTCCAGGTCCTCTTTAGTGGGAAGTTGGACCGCCGTTGTTCCCGGCTCTATCACCGACATGCCAAAAGATTTCATCCGATCGATTAGGATAGGCACCCCCTCACCACTCCATCCGTATGAGCCAAAGGCCACTCCCACCTTCCCCTTCAGGTCGAGCTTCTCCAGCTGGGCCAGGAATGGGTCCATGGTCTTGATAAGCTTGCTGTTATAGGTTGAGCCGCCAAGAAACACTGCATCGGCGTCCAAGACGTCGTCAGGCTTCGCCTGAAATACTTTTTTCAATAGTACATCCACACCCTCAACGCTCTTCGCTCCATTGGCAATAGCCTCTGCCATCCTCTTCGTCTTTCCAGACTGGCTGGCATAAATAATGGCAATCTTTGGCATTATAATCCCCGCAGGTTGATCATTACATATTTTATAACTAGTTAATGGTTGATGGGAATTATAAAAGAAA
>NZ_DAIK01000152.1:0-5661 GCF_002496085.1 Methanosaeta sp. UBA458
GCTGACCAAAGGAGCAGAAGAATACGTTAACGGAAGCCTCAAAGAGGCTTTTAGGTCATTTGACAACGCCACCACCGTCGACCCGGAGAATGCAACCGTCTGGTTTGCCCGGGGGATGGCCCTCAGCGGTCTGAAAAGATACGAAGAGGCCATTTCGTCCTATAATAAATCCATCCGGATCGATGACAAGAATGCAGACGTCTGGTATGCCAGGGCGACAGATGAAAGCTATATTGGCAGGATGAACGATTCTCTTGCTTCCTATGATCAATCCCTGCAGATAGATCCAGAGAACAAATTCGTATGGTATGACAAAGGCAATTCTCTCCTGGAATTGGGCCGATATGAAGAGTCCATAACCTGCTATGATCAGGCCATACTAATCGATGGAAACTGGAGCAGGCCCTGGGATAGTAAGGGTTATGCGCAGGGAGAGCTGGGCCGATATGAAGAGGCCCTGCAGTCATTCGAAGAGTCCATAGACATCTATCCCAACAGCTCTCAGTCCTGGTATGGCAAGGCTCTGGCATTGCGCAGCCTGGGAAGGGCCCAGGAGGCAGAAGAGGCATGGAGCACATATCTGGATCTGAGCTATGCCCATATCAGCTTCAGCGATAACCGCGGAGAGTCCATGGAGGACGCCATAGTCATTATGAATGCAAGAACCGATCTTGAAGGGGTAGGCTCAGAGTATTATTATCTGGAAAAGAGGTTCGGGACGGATGCAGTGGACAGGGATCGCATATCTCAGTACCTGGTCGAGGGTGAAGAGGGCAGATCCTATGATGTGCTGGAGGTCCATCTTACATCCGGAGAGAATGCCACCATATACTTTGACATTACTGACTTCTATGGAAAAGGATTCGTCTAAAGCCGAAACTCTTGCAGAAAAAATAGGAGACGATAATCGATGTCAATAGAGGATAACAAACGCATTGTACTTCGCTTTTTCGAGGAAGGACCATCCAAGGGAGACTTGAGAGCCGCAGATGAGTTGCTGGCTCCAAACTTTGCCCTGCATACACCGCTTCCATCAGCTCCAGGAATCAAGGGAATGAACGATGTGATTACAGCATGCAGGTCAGCCTTCGAGCATCTGAATGTTACCGTAGAGGATATGCTGGCAGAGGAGGATAAAGTCGCTGCACGCTTCACAGCTCGCGGCATACACAAAGGTGCTTTCATGGATTTAGTGCCCACAGGCAAATCCATAACCATGACAGGCATCGAAATCTTTCGGATAGAAAACGGAAAGATCGCAGAGCTCTGGGGTGAGGCCAACTTGCTTGGGCTGATGCAACAGCTAGGGATCTTTCCGCCCTCGGGAAAGTAAGGATAGATGATCTGGCAGGAAGCTTATGGCTCTTCGCTGAATAATGTGGGTGAGTTAAGGCAGGGAATATGGCCTCTGTTCCTCTGCGTCTCTGTGGTTGGGTCAATGCATAGCGGTTCACCACAGAGGCACAAAAGACACAGAGAATTCCCGGTTCAAAGTTCAACCATATCAAATGGCGAGGAGCCAAGTTTATGTTCCCCATACCCCTCAATTGAATCCTAAAGCATCCCTGAATCCCGATTCCTGCCATTGAAGATCTTTAATGCTTCAAACCATAGAATGCTCCCTATCCCGGCAGTAAAACAAATGGCTATATCAATAAAATGCAGATAGGCAAAGCTGAATAGCTCTCGAAGGAATGGAACATATATCGCCATTGCCAGGAAGACCAGGGCCCCTCCCCCCACCCACCAAAGGGCAGGATTGGGGGTGCTCATTGTCTCCAGGATGGTCCTGGTCCAGGATCTATTTGCCAGAATAAGGCCCAGATTAGCAAAAATGAGGGTGGTATAAGTCAGTGCCCTGGCTTCGGCCTCACCCTGACCACGATAGAGTGAGACGGTGAAAACTGCCATGACTATGACCAGAACGCTCAAGCCTTGAAGCAGACTGAGCCCCAATGCATGACTGCTAAACAGAGGCGCATTTGGATCTCTGGGCGGCCGGTCCATCACATCTGCCTCCTCAGGCTCGGCCTCAAAGGCAATTGAGCAGGCGGGATCGATGATAAGCTCCAGGAAGACCACATGAACCGGGAAAAATATCAATGGCCATCCCAGGAGCACGGGAATAAGCGAAATGCCTGCAATGGGCACATGTATGGCTAGAATGTAGGCCATGGCCTTCTTGATATTATCAAATATTCTGCGGCCTGATTTTATCGCCTTGACAATGGACGAGAAGTCGTCGTCCAAAAGCACCAGAGATGCTGACTCGCGGGACACGTCTGTGCCCCGGCCTCCCATGGCTATTCCGATATCGGCAGCTTTTAGGGCGGGTGCATCGTTCACGCCGTCGCCGGTCATGGCCACAACCTCTCCATTGGCCTTTAGGGCTTTGACAAGCCTAAGCTTCTGTTCCGGCACAACGCGAGAGAAAATGGAGGTACCTCGGACCTTCTCCTGAAGTTCTTGATCGCTCAGTATTGCCAGTTCAGGACCGGTGATGACCTTATCTGTTGGCAGGCCAATTTGCCTGGCTATAGCATGAGCAGTGCCTGGATAGTCTCCAGTTATCATCACCACTCGAATCCCGGCAGAATAGCATTCCTTAATCGCCTCAGGAACGCATGGCCGCACCGGGTCTTCCATTCCTATCAAGCCCAGAAATTCAAACTCGAAGTCGTGCTGTCCATCGGGCAGATCGGTCTTTTGGAATGAGGCCTTGGCTACACCTAATACGCGCATGCCCTCATTGGCCATGGTCTGGATGTTATTGGATAGTTCTTTTTGCCGATCCGGATCGATGTGGCATAGTTCTGCAATAGCTTCAGGCGCACCCTTGGCAGCGATCACATACTCATTTCCCGAAGACGATCTCCAGACGCGGGACATGGCCAGCAACTTCTTTGATAATGGATACTCTCGAACCAGCTCCCAGTCCCTGTGGATGTGCTCAGTTTTGGCCAGGTAGTCCTCGCCCAGCTTTTTGAAGGCCTTCTCCATGGGATCGAAGGGATCCATCTGACTGGCCAGAATGGAAAACTCAACCACCTCATGAATGGCCTCTGGCAAATTGTCTCTGCCATCATCCAGTTCGACAGACTCGCCATTAGCGAATATCTTTTTCACCTTCATGCGGTTAAGAGTCAAGGTACCAGTCTTGTCCGTGCAGAGCACAGTGGCAGAACCTAGCGTCTCTACCGCCGGAACACGCCGGGTTAAGACGTTATTCTGAGAGATTCTCCACGCTCCCAGCGCCAGAAATACTGTCAAGACCACGGGGAACTCTTCAGGCAGCACGGCCATGGCGGTGGTTATGCCCGCCAGTACTCCTTGCAGCCAGTTGCCTCGGGTCAGACCATAGGCAACTACTACCAGTAGACACAGGCCCAAACCGAGCAACGCCAGGTTGCGTACCAGCAGGTTGGTCTCTTTCTGAAGGGCCGTCTCCTTGGACTTGACCTGCTCCAAAGCTCTTCCAATCTTGCCGATCTCGGTGTTTATTCCCGTAGCCCTGGCCACTGCCACCCCCTGACCCTGCACAACCAGGCTTCCAGAGTAGACGAATGGCAGATCATCTCCACCCGGTCTGGCCATCACAGGCGAGTCGGTCTCAGAGCATACCTTCCGGACAGAGACCGATTCACCTGTGAGAAGGGATTCATCTGCGGAAAGATTGGTGCAGCTCAGCAAAACTGCATCCGCAGGCACGCGGTCGCCTTCTGCAAGAACAATCAGATCTCCCGGGACTACATCCCTTCCGGCTATCCGCTTCTCCACACCATCCCGGATTACCAGTGCACGCGGGCTAGACATGTCTCGCAAGGCCTCCAGGGCCCGCTCTGTCTTGCGTTCCTGATAGAAAGTGATACCCATAACAACCAGGACAGAGCCCATTAGTATCAGGGCCTCTTGGAGATCTCCAAGCAAAAAATAAACCAGCCCGCCCGCTACCAGGAGCAGGAACATAGGCTCCTTGACAACTTCAAAGGCAATGGCGAAGGCGCTGCGGGGTTTGGTTGAGGGTAGCTCGTTGTAGCCTACTTCTTTTAGCAGTTTTGCGGCCTCGGCTTCGGTGAGGCCTCCAGCGGTTTTTATATCAAAATCCTCAGCCAATAACGCAACCTCTTCCTGTACAATAGTCCGGGTATTTTCGTTGTTAACCCTGGGTGAAGAGATAGATATCAATCCATTGGTCTTCGGTTAAGAGATGATCAGCCATTTGAGGATTCGAGGGCCTTTCAAAGCTCGGGCCATGATTATATGATTCGAGGCATGACTCGGGTTATCAGACCCAATATGCACAAAGGCAAAGATATTGGGTTCGGCTCCTAATGCGGTTTTGAAAGAAGCTAAAATCGATAGAGATTATTGGATCTCCTCGACGGGAGCCAGAGAGGACTTATGCGTCTGCTCATTAACATCGTTCTGATCTTGCTATGATAACTCCCAACGATAGCTTCGTTTATCATACATCCGAATTGCTCATATGGCCGCAGTGCGCGGACGGGCGCTTGCATGCACGCGGGGATGCCCAACGGGGGGCAGGAGGGCGATGGAAGTGCAAAGGTTTTTATCAACACAGCCATAACATATCTGACGGAGGCGTGATCAGTTGGTTTGCTCAGATAACCTGGAGGTCAAAAATTTGATGTCACCTGTCGTTAATCCTGTAAAGGCTAACTCTGAGACAGGCAAAGAGTTCATCGAGGGCATCAGAGAAGGCCTGGAGGATTTTGCTGAGGGCCGCTGTAAGGTCTTCAAGGATGCCGATGAGCTATTGGCCTACCTGCTAAAACCCTGATTTATCCAATTTTGATCCTTCATGGCATTTAGGCCCCTCCTTCCAAGTCATTTTCATAAGCAATTCAAGAAGCTGACGAAAAAGGATGCTGCTTTGGAGCAAAGGTTTGGGAAGAAGATCAAAGCGATATGTGAAAATCCCGAAATAGGAGAACCCAAAAGCCACAACTTGAAGGGCCTTAGAGGCGACCATGTAGATCCTTTTGTGATTATTTACGGCGTATTCGGCGATTTCATCGTTTTTGTACATGTAGATCATCATGATAAAGCGTATGCCGCAGCCTATGAAATAGCAAAAGCTCTTACTGAAGATGAAGGGCTGCTAGCAACACTCGCAAAGGTAGGCGTTACCTCTGAAGAGCTTGTGGCCTTGTAAAATCGATAGGTAAGTAGAGGCGATATCACCTAACTTTTGTTCTCTATACTTCTTGTCATCTGCAAGTTTTATCGGTGAAAACGCTCTGAGGTTGGATTTTCGGGCATCTTCCCTGGGGTTGCCCGCACGGCCCGCAGCGCGCGGGCGGGCGCTTGTATGCACGCGGGGCCATCCTCTAAGCTATAAATTGAAAATATTGACGGAGTTCGTTATGGGGACCATCGACCTTACGTTAATCAGAATCCTCTTATATGGCCATTCCTCAATGGATGATATGCATGGAGGAATAAGCAATGATGCGGCTTTGATCGTTGTGGAACCGCAAAACGATTTTACAGAAGGTGGTGCATTGCCTGCGCAAAACGCAAGCGAAGCGATCACGGTAATCAACAAAATCATTCCGAGATTTCGGTATGTTATTGCCAGCAAAGATTGGCACCCGCCAGACCATTGCAGCTTTGCTATGGAGTGAACCCCTCCGAGTG
>NZ_DAIK01000004.1:0-24596 GCF_002496085.1 Methanosaeta sp. UBA458
GATCGTTCTCCGGATCGGATGCTGCCGCGATGAAGGTCACCGCTGCACCAGCAATCTGGGGACTGGCTAGATCGGCATTAAGGCTCAGCACTTGAGGAGGCTGATTTACCGGCGCTGCTATCTGCTCAGGGGCCTGCACTATCGGCTGTTCAATCACAGGAGCCTGTTCCAATTCGGGAACGGCTGCAGGCGCACTGACCTCTGCCGGGACCTGGGGAGCTGTTATTTGATAGTCTATTATCCTCTCATCGAGCTTGAAGTCCCCACTGGTATGCATTGGATCTCTCACTAAGACTCTGATCTGGTAGTTTCCCGGCTCCAATGCAGCCGTGTTCCATGTCCAGGTGTTCTCATCTATCCATTGCGTCAATGGGACCCATGTAGCAGAATCCTTTAGCTGGAACATATACGATATTGGATCGTTCTCAGGGTCCTCCGCCCGAACCGTCCATTTTATAGCGGTGCCCATAGGCTGGGGGCTGGGCTTGTCTGGCTCGACGCTTCTGATCGATGGCGGTTGATTTGCAATATCTGAAAATGCAGAATCAACCTGCTCAGGGAAACCTATCCCCTCGGGAAATCCCCCAGGCTGTTCCTGCGCATAAGCGAACGCACTCAAGAGCACGCTCACAGACAGGATCATAGCAAGAACAAGAAATTGCTTCTTGTATCTATGATTCAGCACTTTTTTTAATTTAACATTAACTGTATACTCACTATCCTTATCCCTTTTACGCATATCATCACTCTCCTCTCCTATCCCACTTCCTTCCAACGGCCTTCATGGCCGAGAACTATCATCCGATTTATCATTTCATCAACCATCTGATCCCTATCTGGACCCCTATTCTGATTCTTGCTCTGCATTCCATCTAATGGCTCATTTGATATCTCACAGATCTTCCATCAGGAGATTATGAACTTATTTTTCACATAGAGGCTCTATCAAGATCTCTTCGGGGATCAATCTCATGTGAAACCTCTGTGATTCCCGTATAGATCTAGAGCAGATGGATGATTTCAAGCAAAGGGGTGCTTCGCAGTGCTCTTCGCGGCCAGAATATCCCCTGGCTTTGGCTCTCTATTCGCTGCGCGTTCTATGGCAATCTTCGTGGCCTGATAATTATATTCATAAACCTTATCTTTATCTTTTGCATCCCACTCCACAAATACAGACACTATTATAAAAAGATCGTCCGCCAACTCCTCGGGCAGTACTCCCGACTCGACGCAATCCATCACAGCTCGTGCCACTGCTGCCTGCACAGGGCCAAAGACCATTATTGCCTGCTGGGCATTCTTTATGGTGACCTTGTTGACCATCAGGGTCGAGGGCTTAACCGGCAGATTGGGGGCAAGGACGGCCAACAATGGCGTATGGCCCCGGGATGGCGATGCAAGTGCCCTCACAAATGCCTTTTCCACCGGGCTATCCCTTGGTCCCATAACCAGATCTATATGCGCTACCTCGGGCCCCTCTCCGACCAGTGCTTCACCAACAAGTACCCTCTGAAAAGATTGCGACATAACCAACCTTTTGGTCTTTTTCATATAAATTTGTAATCTAAGCAGTGGGCCAAAAATTATATCATCATAATGCAATGCATTTATGCATTAATGCGAGTGATCGTAATCAACAACTATGGACAGTTCAATCACCTCATCAGGCGCAGCATACGGGATAAGGTGGACTGTGACCTCGCCTCCAACCAGACGCCACCAGAAGATATCGATGCCGACGGCTTGATACTTGGAGGAGGACCATCCTTGGATCGCGTCGGAAACTGTCGCGATTATCTTTTGAAGCTTGACATTCCCATCCTGGGGATATGCCTGGGCATGCAGATCATGGGCACCACCTTTGGTGGTCAGGTTACGGCAGGAAGCATTGGAGGCTATGCCCAGGTGGATGTGGAGCTGATCGATGAAGACGACATCCTGAAAGGCTTTCCGGCAAAGTTCAAAACCTGGGCATCTCATGCCGACCAGGTGTCACTGCTTCCTTCTCAGTTCCAGAGGCTCGCCACCTCCAGGATCTGTGATATCGAGGCCATGAAGCATCGCAATAGGCCTCTGTATGGAGTGCAGTGGCATCCAGAGGTGGTGCACACTGAGCATGGTGAAGAGCTTCTGGATAATTTTATAAACATATGCAAAAGATGATTCCGACGGAGTCCCGGGGGGATGACTGCACGCCCAGAACCGTTTCTTAAGTGACGGGACGTCCAATATGGATGTGTGATCTTCATGCCCGATAAGAATCTTTTGTTAGCAGATCTTGAGCAATCATACGCCGCAGCTAGGCGCCTCTCGGCCCGGTCCCTGGCCGGCCAGATCGAGAGGATCGGATTTCAGTGCCTGGGCTGCGGCCAATGCTGCCGGGGCGATGATAACAGCGTGGTTGTCTTTCCCTTTGAGGTAAGGCGAATCATGGCGAAGAGGGAGCTGGATTGGCTGGAGGTAGCCCAGCCGCCGGAAGAGGGTGAATGGGACAACAACGGCAACTTCCATACCCTGGAGTGGAGGCTCAAAAAAGAGGGATTGCGCTGCCGGTTTTATGATGAGGGGCAATGCACTATCTATGGCCAGCGCCCCTTTCTCTGCCGCACCTATCCATTCTACCTGGTGGAGGGCGAGCTACGCTGCTCGGAATGCCCCGGCCTGGGGATGAGAATAAATGAGGATGCGGCCCAAGAGATCGCCGGGCAGCTCATCTTGCGCCATATCACTGAGATTGTGGAGGCAATAGCGCTCACCAAAAAATACCAGGACTTCCAGCGGGGCGGGTGCAAAGAGGGCAACTGCTGCATCATACATGATAGCGAGGGAGAGCATAAAATCCCCCTTTTCACTGCACAGCGCTCTTAACCTCGTCTACGATCTTATCGATGAGGCTTTTCTCTTTCTCCTTCTCAGTGGAAGATCGCTTCGCCTCGCCGAACTCCTCTGCCAGCTCCTCCAATAGCTGCCTTTGCCTGGCGGTGAGAGAGGCGGGAGTGTTGATCTTGACCCGTACATGCAGATCGCCTGAGCCGGTGCCATGCAGCCTGGGCATGCCTTTTCCTCTCAAGCGGAAGACCGTTCCGGTCTGAGTTCCTGCAGGCACCTTGATCCTGGCCCGACCGTTCAGGGTGGGAACCTCCAGATCCGCTCCCAAGGCAGCCTGAGTGAAGCTGATGGGAGTCTCCATGATCAGATCGCTATCCAACCGCTGGAAGAGTCTGTGAGGCTGGATATTTATGACCACATAAAGATCGCCGGAGACGCCCTTGGGGCCGGCAGAATCCCCCTGGCCGCGGAGCTTGAGGTGCTGGCCGTCCTCCACGCCCGCCGGGATCTTGATATTGATCTTGCGAGCCTTTCTTGCCCGTCCCGTGCCGCTGCAGTCCTCGCAGGGGCTGGTGATGAGCTCTCCCCGGCCGCCGCACTTGGGACAGGTGGAGGAGGTGACCATCTGGCCGAAGGGGGTGTTTTGGGCCCGGGTTACCTGGCCCGAGCCCCGACAGGTGCTGCAGGTCACTGGGCTTGTGCCGGGCTTAGCCCCGCTGCCCTGGCACTTGGGGCAGTTTTCCGTCCGCGGAACCTCTATAGTCGTCTCCAGGCCGCGTGACGCCTGCTCCAGGGTCAGGTCGATATCATAGCGCAGATCCCGGCCCCTGGCCGGCCCCCGACGTCCTCCCCCACCGCCGAAGAACATATCGAAGATGCTCTCTCCGCCCGCGCCAAAGCCCCGAAGAAGATCCTCGAAGTTCACTCCGCGGAACAGGTCCTCTTGCGAGTACTGACTGTTGATTCCTGCATGGCCGAACTGGTCGTACTTCTGCCGCTTATCCGGATCGGACAGGACCGCATAAGCCTCAGAAAGCTCCTTGAACATCTCCTCCGCCCCGGGATCGTCTGACCGGTCGGGGTGGTGTTTCATGGCGAGCTTGCGGTAGGCGGTCTTGATATCCTTCTCGCTGGCATCCTTGGATACCCCAAGCACATCGTAGTAGTCCTTCTTATCCGGCATGGTACAGTCAGTTCCTTCTTCTGGTTTCCCTGTCTTCCAGCACCCTTTTCTTCCTTATAGTTTATTCTCCAATTTACTTCTTATCGTTTACTACCTCGTAATCTGCGTCCACCGTCTGATCCTGCCCTGTGGAATCCTGACCCGCCTCCGGGCCTGAGCCCTGGCCTGCCTGTCCCTGCTGGGCCTGCTGATCCTGCGCCGCCTTCTGGTACATGGCGGCAGACAGCTCGTAGATTGCGTTCTGCAGGCTCTCCGTCTTGGCCTTGATCTCGGAGATCTCTCCGCCGGTCTGGGCGTTCTTCAGGTCGCTGATGGCCTTCTCGATCTTCTCCTTCTGCTCGCTTGTGGCTACGTCGCCTGCCTCTTTGAGCATCTTCTCCGAGGCATAGATCAGAGATTCAGCAGCATTCTTGACCTCGATCTCCTCTTTTCTCTTCAGGTCGTCGGCGGCAAACCTCTCAGCATCCTTGATCTTGGCGTCGATATCCTGCTGGCTCAGCTTATGGGGAGCGGTGATGGTGATCCTCTGCTCTTTCTTGGTGGCAAGATCCTTGGCTGAGACATGAATGATGCCATTGGCATCGATATCGAATGTGACCTCGATCTGAGGTATGCCTCTTGGCGCAGGAGGGATGCCGACCAGGGTGAACCTTCCCAATGAGACATTATCCTGGGCCATGGGCCTCTCTCCCTGAAGGACATTGACCTCAACGCTGGTCTGGTTATCGGCAGCGGTGGTGAATACCTGGCTCTTTCTGGTGGGAATGGTAGTGTTCCTCTCGATCAGCTTGGTTGTGACGCTTCCCAGGGTCTCTATACCCAAAGAGAGAGGCGTTACATCTAATAGCAGTAGATCCTTGACCTCTCCACCCAGGACGCCCGCCTGAATCGCTGCCCCCATAGCCACGCATTCCATGGGATCCACTCCTCGTTCGATATCCTTTCCAAGGAAGTTCTTAACGAACTCCTGGACCATTGGCATCCTGGTCGGTCCGCCCACCAGGATGATCTTGCCGATATCGGACTTCTCCAGCTTGGAGTCTTTAAGAGCCTGGATCATGGGACCACGGCAGCGCTCCAGCACATCTGCTACCAGCTCCTCCAGTTTGGAGCGGGCTATGGTCATGCTCAGATGCTTGGGGCCGCTGGCATCGGCGGTGATATAGGGCAGATTGAGGTTGGTCTGCAGGACGCTGGATAGCTCTATCTTCGCTACCTCCACTGCTTCCCTCAGACGCTGCATGGCCATGGAGTCGCCACGCAGATCGACTCCAGATTCCTGCTTGAACCTGTCCAGCACATAGTTGGTCAGCCGGTCATCCATATCCCGACCACCCAACTGGGTGTCGCCCGATGTGGACAGGACCTCGAAAACTCCTTCGCCGATCTCCATTATGGTGACATCCAGCGTGCCTCCGCCCAGATCGAAGACCATGATCTTATGCTCGCCCACCTTATCCAGGCCGAAGGCGAGGGCGGCTGCAGTAGGCTCATTTATTATGCGAACGACTTCCAGGCCAGCGATGGTTCCAGCATCCTTCGTCGCCTGCCTCTGGTTGTCATTGAAGTAGGCGGGAACGGTGATCACCGCTTTATCCACGCTGTCAGCCAAATAGGTCTCGGCGTCGGTCTTGATCTTTCGCAAGACCTGGGCGGAGATATCCTCAGGGGTGTACTCCTTGTCGAAAACCCTGACCTTGTAGTCCGTGCCCATCTTCCTTTTTATTCCCTGGACGGTTCCATCTGGATTGGTTACAGCCTGCCTCTTTGCCGGCTCGCCGACCAGAACCTGACCATCTTTGGTGAAGGCGACATAGGATGGAAAAGCCTTGCCACCGATGCTTGTCCCTTCTGCGCTGGGAATTATTGTGGGCCGGCCGCCGATCAGAACTGCTGCTGCCGAGTTGCTGGTTCCAAGATCAATACCAATAATTTTTGACAAGATTTCATCTCCTGAACTTAGTAAATGCTACTACTCTGTAAATATTTAAACCTATCATCATATCTTTCCAATTGTATCTCAACCCGCCCTATTTACAGCCTTCTGCCTTCAGGGGCTTATTCACAGCGACCTTGGAGAAGCGAATGACCCGAGAGTTGAAGAGATAGCCTTTCTGTATCTCTTCGGCCACTATGTCCTCTTCCAGATCATCCTTCTTCACCTGAAATAAGGCTTCATGCCGGTAGGGATCGAACTTCTTGCCAACCGCTTCAATGGGAACGAGACCTTCCGTAAAGAGTACTCCCAGAAGCTGCATATGGAGCACCTTTTGGCCCTCGTCATGCTTTGCCGCCTGCTCGAGGCTGTCGAGCACGGGGAGAAGCTTTTGGACGAGCTTTTCTGATGCATATCTAACTGTATCCTCCTTCTCCCGAACAGATCGTTTCATCAGATTGTCGAGATCTGCACGGCAGCGCATCAATTGATCGAGGCGCTCCTCAGACAGGATCCGCATCTCCACCAGCTTCCCTTCCAGCTCATCTATTCTGGCAGTTAAGGAGCTTTCATCCTCCTCTTCATCCTGAGCGCTTACTGCTGTATCGTCATCCATTTGCTCCACCCGAAGTATCATTGTTCATTTGATCAAAAGGGAGGATAGGCAAAAGCCGCCTGGTTCCCTCAATAGTGAGGCATTGGCATCTGGGGCATGGTGTAGTCATGAGGGCTCTGACCGGGTTTGGGCGTCATCTCCTCCCTCTTGGCGGCGATGACGTCATCCACCCGAAGGACCATGGTAGCGGCTTCCGCTGCAGACTTAATGGCCTGGGTCTTCACCTTTAAAGGCTCCACCACACCCTGGGCCATCATATCCGCTGGCTTGCCGGATGCGATATCCAATCCATAGATCTTGCCCTCGCCTTGTTTGGCTCTCAGAGCGGCAAGAGAATCCACAGGATCGAATCCTGAGTTCTCGGCCAGGGTAAATGGAATGGCCTCCACGGCATCGGCAAAGGCTCTGATGGCCAGCTGCTCCCTCCCTTCCAGAGTGGAGGCATACTGCCTCAGATTCTCAGCCACCAGGATCTCCGGGGCTCCTCCACCAGGGACGATCTTTCCGGACCGAATGACATCCATGACCACATTGAGCGAATCGTCCAGAGCCCTTTCCATCTCTTCTAAGAGCTGATCAGAGACCCCATGAAGGATGATTGAAATAGCTCTGGCCTTCTCGCAGCCTTCAACGAAGATCATCTGCTTTTCCTTGCCCACCCGTCTCTCCTCTACCAGGGCTGCAGATCCCAAATCCTCTGGCCGCAGCTGCATTACATCTCCCACCAGCTTCGCCCCTGTTGCCAGGGCCAGCATCTTCAAATCCTCTCTTTTAACCCGACGGGCAGCCAGGATTCCGCGATTAGCCAGATAGCCCTGGGCGAACACTCCAATTCCCTTCTCACAGAAGACCACATTGGCACCAGTAGCTATAATGGCGTCGACTTGCTCCTTGATGATCTTCTCCTCGCCCTCCTTGAAAGAGGATAGATTCTTGGCCTCAGTTATGGTAATCTTGGCATCAGTTCCCAGCTTTTTCAGCTCTAAGGTGCCCTCAAGAAGCATAATCCTGGCATTTTTGATTGACTTCGGCATCTGAGGAGAGGTTCTCTCCTTTTCCAGCACAATGCCGTAGTTTATGGATGATTCCTCAATTCTGCCTCCAGGAATATGGACCATCTTGATATTCTCCTCAATGTCCTTGCCCTCAAATCCCACCACGGCCCGCGCGGCGTCCACGGATATCTGAGAGAGCCTATCTAGGGCCATCTCAGTGCCTTTTCCCCTGATAGAGGTCCGGGCGATCTTCAGGAGCATCTCCTGGTCTCCGGAGACATCTATTGCCATCTTCTTCAATACTTCCTGCGCCTTGGCGGCCGCCTGCTTGTATCCCTGCACAATAACCGTGGGGTGGACATCCTGCTCCAAGAGTGCTTCCGCCTTCTCCAGCAGCTTTCCGGCAATTATCACTGCGGTGGTGGTTCCGTCCCCAATCTCATCATCCTGGGCTTTTGCCACCTCTACGATCATCTTGGCCACAGGATTTTCTATATCCATCTCTCTGAGGATTGTAGCTCCGTCATTGGTTATAGTAGCATCACCGCTGCCATCGATGAGCATCTTATCCATGCCCTTAGGCCCAAGAGTAGTCCGCACAGCCTCTGCGACTGCCTTTGCTGCTAGAATATTCCTGTGCTGAGCATTCTTTCCGCTCTCACGCTCGCTTCCTTCCTTCATTATGATTACTGGTACTCCGCTCAAACCTGCCAAACCTTAGTCCTCCCCGACTTTTTCTTAGTACGAGTTTAAAGTTCTATATAAAGAATTCGCGTGATTGCTATCTTCATTGTTATTTAGCTCAGTTAACATATAGTCTATATAGGAAGAACTATATAGCGAGTCCTCAATCAAGGATGCACATATGCAGATAACGCTAAAAGGGATATGCTTTGACCTCTAAGATAGTCTCGGAAAACCTGAACCTCTGGTATGGGGAGAAGCAGGCTCTCAAGGACATCTCCCTGAAGATACCGGAAAAGCAGATAACTGCTCTCATCGGCCCATCAGGCTGCGGAAAGTCGACATTTATTCGCTGCCTGAATCGGATGAACGATCTCGTAACTAGCGTTCGAATCGAAGGCAAGGTCTTTTATGATGATATGGACATCTATGGAAAAGATACAGACGTGGTAGAGCTGCGCAAGAGAATAGGTATGGTATTCCAAAAGCCTAATCCATTTCCCATGTCCATTTATGACAACATCGCCTACGGCCCCCGGATTCATGGACAAAAAAATGTTAACAAGATAGTGGAGCGCAGCCTGAAGGAGTCCGCCCTCTGGGAGGAGGTCAGCGAGAGGCTGGACCAGCCTGCTCTGGGCCTATCCGGTGGCCAGCAGCAGAGGCTATGCATCGCCAGGACCCTGGCCATGCGGCCTGATGTTATCTTATTTGATGAACCCTGCAGTGCATTAGATCCGATCTCAACCGGCAAGATCGAGAGCCTCATGGAGAGCCTCAAGGAAGAGTACACCCAGATAATAGTCACTCACAACATGCAGCAAGCTGCCAGGATCTCTGACATCACTGCTTTCTTCCTTCTCGGTGAGCTGATCGAGGTAGGAGAGACAAAGCATGTCTTTGAAATGCCCGAGATGAAGAGCACCGAGGATTATATCACCGGACGGTTTGGATGAGTCCTGGTGGGGAAGGAGCGAATGATCCCTTATAGACAGCGGTATCGCAAAGATCTTTCAGATCTGAAAAGCTTGACAAAGGATCTCGCCGATCATGTGGGCGAGGCCATAGAAAAATCCGTTATCGCCCTGTCCGATTCAAATGTTGACCTGGCACGAGAGATCATAAAGAATGATCAGGAAGTGGACGACCTGAGCATCAAGATCGAGAACCTATGCATGGAGCTCCTGGTGCTTCAGCAGCCCATGGCCAGGGATCTGAGGAGGATCATAGGAATCCTGAAGATAGGCATAGATTTGGAGAGAATAGGAGATCTGGCTGTGGATATAGCTCGAGTTGCCGCCCAGTCCCATAACGAGATAACCAAGCTGGAGTTCATACCGCGCATGGCGGAGATCAGCAGAAAGATGCTCAGGGAATCGATGGAGGCCCTGATGAACGACGACGCCGATATGGCCCGGCAGATCACCAAGTGGGATTATGAGATCGATGGGCTGTATGTCAAGGCAAGGGATAAGCTTCTGAAAATCATAATCGATCAGCCTGAAGTGATAAAGGAAGGGACCTCGCTGCTCATGGTGAACAGGCATCTGGAGAGGACGGGCGACCACATCTGCAACATCTGTGAGACAATCGTCTACATAGTGGAAGCAAAAAGGGAACACCTGAATTAGGAGGTTCATGGACACCAGAAAGGTGCAGAGGACCGGCAAGTCCACATTCATCGTATCCCTCCCCAAAACCTGGGCCACGAAGAACGGGATTGCCGCTGGCTCAATAGTCTACATCAATCAGGGGGATAACGGGGCTTTAACCCTATCCACCGATCGCTCGGAGAGGGATCTGAGAGTGAAGCTGGATATAGGGGAGAAGACGGGAGATGATCTGATCAGAGACATCATCGGATGCTATGTTGGCGGCTACAGGATCATTGAGGTCACAAGCCCTCATATGTCATCTGCCCAGAAGAAGGATCTGCATCAGATCGTAAACAAGCTCATAGGGCCTGAGATTTTAGAGGAGACCATCAATAAGGTGGTAATTCAGGACCTTTTGAGCTCAGAGGAGCTTCAGTCCGAGAAGGCCTTAAGGAGGATCCGGACAGTGGTCAAATCCATGATTCATGATTCTTTTACCAGCCTATTGAACAACAACCAGGATGAACTGGCAATGGATGTGATTCAGAGGGATGACGATGTGGACCGGCTCAACCTTCTCATCTCCCGCCAGTTCACCGAGATACTCAGGACTGGTTCGGTTAAGCAGGAGACACAAAACCCCATCCATGCGTTCAACTACATGCAGGCGGCCTCAAACCTGGAACGCATTGCCGATCACGCCCATAGGATTGCCCAGATCGCCAGAGAGTACAATTGCACTCTGGCTGATGACCTGAAAGAGGAGCTGATGGATATGGAGGTTCAGCTGTGCGGATTTATCGACGACGCCATATCTTATCTACTGCAGACCAACTCAGACAAGGCCAATGAGATGATAGATCTGATCCGAGAGATCCAAAAGAGCGCCGCGAGGATAACAGTAACCTCGGACAGCCTGGGAAAGTCGGAGATGCTGGAGCGTCTTGTCCTGGCTGCCAGCCTGGAGAGGATGTTCGACTATATCATGAACATCGGTGAGCTGACCATCAACCTCAGTCACTCTACGAAGCAGGCGGAGAAGGGTTGATTGCGGAACAGATCGCTCTGCTTCGTTTTCATTTCGTCATTTCCGCTGCATCATTCCTCTCCAGGGCCAGCATCCTCTCTTTGACCTCCAGACCCCAGGCAAAGCCCCCCAAGCCTTTCCGGGCAACGACACGATGGCAGGGAACGAGTATGGCGAATGGATTTGTGGCCATGGCACTTCCCACAGCTCTTGCGCCTTTCGGGCATTGGGCAAGAAAGGCAACCTCCCCATAGGTCAGAGTCTTTCCCCGCCCTATCCCCCGCACCACTGAGTATACCCTCTTTTGAAAATCAGTGCTTCTGGAAATATCCAGATCCGGAGAGGGACAGGGCGCACCCTTCTCCAAATGAGCGGCAATTCTCTCCGCAAGGTGAGAGGGCTCGTCCGGGCTCCCTTGGGAGAGATAGATTCGTTTGACCTTCTGCCCCGAGCATTCCACAATGATGTAGAGGTCAAGGGCAGTGACAAAAGCGCCTTTAGTCATCCCTTGATGATCTCCCTGTAGGTCTTAAACCGGCCGAGCTCCACCCGCTCCACCTCCCTGCTGGTGGTGTCGAAGATGGCGACGGTAGAGTAGCCAGTGAGGTGGCCCCAGATCTCTCCCGGATTGACCAGCAGGGTCCTGCCATGGCTGGATACCTCAAAGATGTGGTTATGCCCACGGACGAGGACGTCATAGAGCTGGGATGCCAGGACTGCCCTCACCAGAGGCTCTTCTGTGCCATGCATAAGGGCGATCTTCAAGCCATCCACTTCAACCTCTCCGAAGTCTCCCAGATACTCACCGCCCACCCGGGCAAACTCCTTGGCCAGGCCCACCCGGTCCCCATCGTTGTTGCCATACACCAGCTTTATGGGGATATTCAGGCCCTCGAAGGTATAGCAGTTGCCTGAGCCGATCATATCTCCGGCGAAGAGGATCATAAAGACACCTCTGGAGGAGAAGACCCTCAGGGCATCCTTGACGCCCTGAAATCGGTCATGGGCATCGGACATAATACCAATCAACATAAGATCCCTTTATGCCACAATTGGAGCATTCTTATCAGTTGCGCTCATGCTCGCAGTCGCATCTGGGCCAGCCCGAAAGATCTAAGTACAAGAACTAACCTGGTAGCGAGAGGCCCGCCTTAACTCAGCCTGGTAGAGTGCGCGGCTGTAGTATGTCTCGCACCGTAGAGGTGCTACGCGCAGTCACCGCGATGTCCCCGGTTCGAATCTGGGAGGCGGGATCTGTTGTGTCCGGATGGTGTAGTGGCCCATCATGAAGGCCTGTCGAGCCTTCGACCCGGGTTCGAATCCCGGTCCGGGCGTTTTATTTCCTGTAAGAATTAGCCTAAGAAAACGATTTCATTTGGCTATTCTCTGAGATCTGAACACACTTTCCTTGATTTGCCCATTTGTATCTTATTCATACATTCTATTATGTAAAAATGGTTTGTTGATATTGTTTTCTGGCAAATCTACTTAATCTTGCACGCAGTACAAGTTATCTATGGCAGGAGTCCTTGAGCAGCTAATCAGGCAGCAAAATAGGGTAGTGCACCGTGATCTGAAGGCTATGGAGCTGGAAGCCGCCAAGGAGATTCTGGCAGAGGTCTTTAGGGTTCCGCTCTCGGAGGTTGATGAGATGATCCGATGCCGTTTCGAAGTTGAAGGCGTGGACCCTAAAGAAAAAGGGCTATGGCCTCAAGAGTTTTGCTTGGAAGGGTAGGATAATTTCAAGCATCATTATACCGCCCGAGATCACTATCCTGCCTTCCCTTCACAACCACGGCCAAGCACCTGCGGAAATGCCGGCTTTTTGCAGGCTAACCGGTGAAATAGCCCTGAAATAAAGCAGATGCTTAATGTGGTCACGCTGCGTAACTGCAGCTGCCCCGCAAGGATCTCTCACCCCGACTCTCTGGGAACCTAAAACAGAGTTTTAAATAGAGTTACGATAATTCTGATCAAGGGGATCTGGTCAACGAAAGCCCGACGATTTAGGGATTCCATAAAACCGGATGTGAGGGCGTGCGGCCCGAAGCTACTCCATCCTCTAAGGCGGGGTGGCAGCACGCAAGTTTGATTTAACAAATCCAGGATATGGCTAAATCTGGTGAATCTCCATTTCGATCGCAGTTATGGTCTAAACGTATCTCTTGACACATAAGGCAGGACTATTGTTGATGTGAACCCATCTAACCTCTGCTTGCCGCCAAAGTGCCCATTTAAATCCGTCTGTCCAGCTATTCCCTCCTCGAATATTAATCTATCAGATTCTTCCCGAACATTATAGAGATTCTCGCCAAACTCATTTGGGTAATAATCCTGGGGCAGTCTCTTGATTCGCTCCAATAAGTCTCTCCATTTCTGATCATTCATTCTGCCATCAGAGTTTAAGTTCTCATCAAATTCAAGATGTAGGCCATATACGTCAAAGTAATGCATTTCCAGAGCCTTTTTAAGCTCATCGGATATAAAATATATTAAATAATATAGCTCTCTTAACTTAAAATTATAAGAGTTTGCAGACTTAACATTCCCATTATGCCTGGGATGAATGTGGTCATCCGGGCCAACGGTTCTTACACCAGCAACAGCTTCCATATAGAATCCCATAATAACATGGGATCTATCCTGAAAATACTCTTCGTGGATGGTATTGCTTGTATGCTTCAATTTGTTGTAGAGTTCCCTAAAATATTTCAGCTCGTTCTTTGTACCATTATGGAATTCAGTCCCAACACGGTAGATTTGATCGGGGTGCCTTCTTTCATTTTCCAGCCATCTCCAAATAAACTCGTTTTCGGATGGAGGAATATGTTGTTTACAACAACCAAGCATAATTTCATAGCACGAGTCATAAAACTTAAAGAAGTTATTAAGCAAACTTCTAAATTTTCTATCCAAGATGTTTATATCATTATAATTAAGTTGATTCTCTTCAAGCTCTTTTAGCAAATCAATGAAATCCATTATCACATAGTAAGTAGCCAGTCCAAAGACACCAGCAGGATGTCTCACTTTATAATCAGTATATATGTAATCTGGTGCAGAAGTACTCGATAGATATCCGACAACTTCCGGGATTAATCCCAAATTTCTTCTTTTTTCTATTATCAATCGAGGCATGATTGCTAATTCATTCCCTCCAATTTAAAACTATCATAGACCTCTCTAACACGGGGAGGGAGGCAAAAACACTCCCCTGGAAGGCATCTATGAAATTACAGTATGCACCTAAAACTATGAATTTTCAAGTATTTCATGGCAACAGACCCTTATAGGAGTCTAAAGGTCGTTCGCCTCACCAGAATCCTACGTGAGGATTGCTTTGATAAGAGTCTAGATCCACCAACGGCTCCATGTACCTTGCCTGGCATTCAGCGCCGCCAGAGAGATCGCCGCAATCGGGGAAGGTGAAAGTCGATTCTAGGGCATTACAAAATTATAAAAATTGATTATAATTATTCGAGAGCCTACGGCTTCAGCCTTCAGCTTCCAGGCTATCTGCAAAGCCGTCTCATGGTCCATTTTTTTGCAGTTTTCAAAATGCACGTTCAGGATCTTGCCGCCTTCTCTTTATGAGGCCATCCAGTAATGATAAACCTTATCACTCTTCTTTGGTTCTTTTCAGCTTCTCCATCTGACAGATATGCAGATCTTCCAGCCTGGCAGCTCTCTCAAGGGTCCCAGCTTCATCCTTTGGCTCATCGGCCTGCTGCAGCTTCCGAACCTCTCTCTGGGCAATTGGCAGGATCTTGGGTGCTTTTGCGGCTATGCGTGCATCTCTCTCCTGATGATCAAAGGCCTGAACCTGCCTTTGAAGCGGGAAAGCCCAGATCCAAGATTCCATCCGACGATCGGCTGCCGGCAATTATCCGCATTGGAAAACAAAATCCTTTTATCTTCCCCATGACTTCCCTACCGGCATGTTCAAGATCGGCTTTGTGAAGCTGGGAAACATAGCCACATCTACGGCTATCGATCTATCCCTGGATGAGATCGCAGAGAGAACGGATATAGAGTTCAAGATCATCAGCTTCGGCCCCAAGATGACTGAGAAGGAAGGGAAGGGTGCAGAAGAGCTGAAGGCCTGGCAGCCTCAACTGGTGGTTATCAGCAGCCCCAATGCTGCTACCGCAGGCCCCACCGCCGCTCGGGAGGCGTACCGTGGCATTCCAACTATCATCATCTCCGACGGTCCGAGCAAAAAGGAGGCAAGAGAGGCTCTATCAGCCGAAGGCTACGGCTACATCATTCTTCCCATGGATCCCCTCATCGGAGCGAAGAGGGAGTTCCTTGATCCAGCGGAGATGGCACTCTTCAACTCCGATGCCCTGCGCGTCCTGGCCGCCTGCGGAGCCATCCGTCTGGTGGAGGAGGAACTGGACAGGACCATAGCCAGCATCATCTCCGGACAGGCCAAGCTGCCCACAATTCTTGCCACCCCGGAGAAGTGCGCCGAGAGAATGCACTTCTCTAATCCCTATGCCCAGGCCAAAGCGATGGGCGCCCTTTATATGGCTCAGACTGTTGCCAGCATAGATGCCGCAGCCTGCTTCCGCTTAAAGGAGCTGAAGCCGATCGCCCTCACCGCTGCAGCAGGGCACGAGGTCATGCGGGCTGCTGCCCGTCTGGCTGATGAGGCCAGAGAGCTGGAAAAGTCGAATGATACCGTTTCTCGCCAACCCCATGCCAGAACGGGAGAGCTCATGCAAAAGCTGAGCCTATTGGATAAGCCGGAGAAGATCTAGGCAAATACTTTCGCCCCGCGCGGGTTGAGGATAAATAGCCATATGAGAAAGCTTCATTTCAGTAAAGGAAGAAACGCAGCCCTGCCCCTACACGCTTCTGGGATGGAAGGCTGCCTTCCCCTTGATTTGCTCACCTGTCTTCTCTATGGAAAGAGATAAAGCATCCTACTGCCTGTTCCCAGATAATGGCTCTGCTGCAGATCAAAGGGGTATACAAGCACTTTTTCGCAGATGGCAAGGAGATGGAGGCTCTGCATGACATCAACCTGACCATCGAAGAGAATCAATTCGTCTGCTTCATAGGACCGTCGGGATGCGGAAAGACAACGCTGCTTCGCATAGTGGCCGGCCTGGAGGCGCCCACCTCTGGCGCCGCCACAATAGATGGAGAGCCCATAGTAGGCCCTTCGCCTGAGAGGGGCATGGTCTTCCAGGAGTACTCCCTCTTTCCCTGGCGGACAATCCTGGATAACACCGTATTCGGCCTGGAGCTCAAGGGCATCGATAAGGCCAAGAGAGAGGAGAGGGGAAGACAGTATCTGAAGATGGTCGGCCTGGAGGGATTTGAGAAGCGCTATCCTCATGAGCTTTCCGGGGGAATGAAGCAGAGGGTGGCCATCGCCAGAGCTCTGGTCAACGACCCCAAGGCCCTGCTCATGGATGAGCCTTTTGGAGCCCTGGACGCTCAGACCCGAAATACCATGCAGTCTGAGCTGCTCAGAATTTGGGAGGAGGAGAAGAAGACGGTACTATTCGTCACTCACAGCGTTGACGAGGCCATATATCTGGCGGATGCAATAGTGATCATGTCTGCCCGGCCGGGAAGGATAAAGGATATAATTCAGATCCCCCTCCCCAGGCCCAGGACTAGGACCAGCACTGAGGTCAACCAGATAAGGGATCGCATCCTCTGCGACCTGCGCACTGAGATTGCCAGCTGCTGAGATATGGTTTTATATCGCCAAAGAGCACTAATTCTAACCTCATTTCTAAGCGGGTGAGTCGGTTGACTGGATCGAGATGGATGGAGCTGCCGCGGATAGTGGCCGTGGGAAACGAGGCGATATTGGAGCTGCCCCAGATCTGCTCTTATCTGCATCTGGAGGGGCCCGGACTCATCGTCACCGGGCCTCATACCGATGATGTGGTGGGAAAGACCATATTAGAGCTGCTGAACTCAGGAGGTTTCGAGCCCCAAACCCTCATCTGCACGGCATCAAAGCTTGAGGAGGTGGATCGCGCAGAGGCCAGGGCAAGGGAGATTAAGGCCGGCTTTCTCATCGGCGCTGGTGGGGGCAGATCCATCGATATAGCCAAGATCGCCTCCATGAGAACGAATATTCCCTTCCTCTCCCTGCCCACCGCCGCTTCGCACGATGGCATCTGCTCCTCCCAGGCCTCATTGACGGTTAACGGAGAGGCGGTGTCCCTGCCCGCCCAATCACCCCTCGCCATCGTCGCTGACACCGGGATAATAGCTCGGGCTCCGGCCAGGCTTCTGGCCGCCGGCTGCGGAGACATAATCTCCAACTACACCGCCATCCTGGACTGGCAGCTTGCTCACCGACTGAGAAGCGAGGAGTTCAGCGAGTATGCCTCCGCCCTCTCCGGCATGACCGCTAAAATGATCGTCGAGCGTGCTTCTGATATCCGGCCAGGGCTGGAGGAATCGGCCAAGATCGTGGTAAAGGCTCTGATCTCCAGCGGGGTGGCGATGAGCATTGCCGGATCCTCCCGGCCGGCAAGCGGCTCGGAGCATAAGTTCGCCCATTCGATCAACCGCATAGCACCGAGAAGGGGCCTGCATGGTGAGCTCTGCGGCCTGGGAACCATAATGATGATGTATTTGCACGGCAAAGACTGGAAGATGATAAGAGAGGCACTGGCCCAGGTGGGAGCTCCCACCTCAGCCGACCAGATCGGGCTGGATGCAGAAACCGTGGTAGAGGCCCTGGTCAATGCCCATAGGATCAGGCCGGAGCGCTATACCATCCTGGACTCAGGACTGAACCGGGATGCAGCCGCCAGAGCGGCCGAGGCAACGGGAGTGATTTAGTATGGTAAACCGACCTCAATGAAATATATAATAATTGGATAATAATGATTAATAAAAGGAGAATGAAATATGTCCGAAGCATCTACCCAAATCACATTGATTGGAACAAAGCTTGCCAGCATTGGCATGGAGTTCACCTTCATGGGCCCCACTCCCGAATGCGAATCCTGCAAGCTGAGGAATACCTGCATCAATCTGGAGCCGAGGAGGCGCTACCGGGTGCTGGGAACGCGCGGAGAGCTGGTGCATGAGTGCCCCATTCATGAGGCAGGAGTCAGGGCAGTGGAGGTAGCAGAAAGCCCAATAATTGCGGCCTTCGATGCCAGAAAGGCATTCCCCGGATCCAAGATCGTATTTGAGGCCATGAAATGCGATGACTATAATTGCAGCATGTACGATATATGCCATCCCATCGGGCTGAAGGATGGAGAAAAGTGCACCATTGTAGAGGTGGTGGGCGAGGCGCCGGAGGACTGCCCTCGGGGGAATATCTTGAAGCTGGTGGAGTTTCGCCGATAGATGAAGCGGATAACTTACAGCAAAAATATTTTTTTGCCCGTCACCAACCTCTGCCGCAACCGCTGCCAATACTGCTCTTTTCGAAGAAACCTGGATGAGGCCCATCTGATCCGCCGGTCTGCTGCCCAGCAACTTTTGGAAGAGGGGCGAGATCATGGCTGCTCCGAGGCCCTATTCACCCTGGGAGAGAGGCCGGAGGAGGTGGAAGGCTTTCATCTGATGCTGGCAGGAGAGGGCAGAGAGGATCTTTTGGGCTACCTGGTAGAGCTATGCGAGCTGGCGATAGAGCATGATCTTCTACCTCATACCAACGCTGGGCTCCTCTCAGAAGAGGATCTGGCCACCTTGCAGCCCTATAATGCCTCCATGGGGCTGATGCTGGAGAGCTGTGCCACACTCGATGCCCATGAGCAATCTCCCGGCAAGAATCCGCAGCTGCGCCTTGAGCATATTGCCAGGGCGGGCAGGCTGCATATCCCCTTTACCACCGGCATTTTAGTGGGCATAGGAGAGAGCTGGCAGGACAGAATCCAATCCATTCAGGCCATATCCCGACTTCATGATGAGCATGGCCATATTCAGGAGGTCATTGTGCAGCCCTTCGACCCCAAGTCAGGAACTGCCATGTCAACCCATCCCCGGCCCGAGCGGGAGGATCTGGTCCGGACGGTAAGACTTGCCCGCGAACTACTCCCTCGAGAGGTAGCGGTCCAGGTCCCGCCCAACCTGGCTGACCCTCTGCCCCTGATAGAGGCAGGAGCGGACGATCTGGGGGGGATCAGTCCCATAACCCGAGATGAGATAAATCCAAATAGCTCCTGGCCGAGGGAAGAGGAGCTGAAAAGGAGCCTTTTCGCCTATGAGCTGAAGGAAAGGCTGCCCGTATACCCAAGGTTCATAAGGAGAGGATGGCATGGCTCAAAGACCCGAAGGCTGACTGCTGCCCTGGCCAGCGAGGACGGTCTGCGGCGAAAAAGTATATCTTCCAGGGAATGGTGGTGAGTTTTGTGAAGAAGAAATATCTTGAGATAGGGCTGAGCACCGGTCTGGTGCTCTTGATGATCATCCTCATTTTGGGGGCGCAGATGACCCTCCCTGCAGGAGAGAGAGGATCAAGCTTTGCCATAATAATCCTGCTCTTCATCGTGGCCATGGGCATCGTGGGATTGAAGCTGGATGATATGTAGCTGCGTTAAATATAAATATAATAATACACATTTTTCTTTGAGGGATTCTTAAATGGCAGGATTTCTGGAAAAGCTCAAGCTCATTGGAAAGTCCAGCGAGCAGGATTACATAGAGGTGGATTTAAGCCAGTTCGAAGAGCCCAGGGGCTCGAATGAGATCATCCTGCGGGTGGCGGAGATGGGACGGATTGAGGTTCTGCCTGAGGTTAAGCAGGAGATCTACAACGGCAATATAGTCCTTGCGGACATCGCCGGCCTGAAGAGGGATAAAGCCGCCCTGGACAGAGCGATCGGCGAGCTGAAGAAGGCAGTCGAGGATGTATCCGGAGACATTGCTGGCATCGGCGACGACCTGATAGTTCTGGTTCCAAAGGGCATAAAGATTGACCGAGAAAAAGTGGTCGGAGGAAAGGATTGAATATTACAACCAATGCCAACTGCCCTGTATGCTCTGCCCAGATGCAGTTCTCTTGGGAGACGCAGGATATACCATATTTCGGCGAGGCCATGCTGATCGCCGGGGTCTGCGAATGCGGCTTCCGGCATAGCGATACCATTCTTTTGACCCAGAAGGAGCCGGTGAGAAATACCCTGGCGGTCCAGACAATAGAAGATCTGAACGTCAGGGTCATTCGCTCATCAAGCGGAACGATTCGAGTGCCAGAGCTTGGGGTGGACGTAGAGCCGGGGTATGCCTCCGACTCATATGTCTCCAACGTGGAAGGGGTGCTGGACCGAATCGAAGAGATAGTCTGTTTTGCCACCTCCCAGGCCCGGGCGGCAGATAACCAGGATGGCGCTCGGAGAGGAGAAGAGATCCTGGAGAGCATCGCCCTCGCTCGCAAAGGAGAGTTTCCCATAACCCTGATCATCGAGGATCCACTGGGGAACAGCGCCATAGCCTCAGAAAAGGTGAAAGTATCGCCCCTGACGGATGAGGACATGGCCCGCCTCCAGACAGGCATCATGCTTTTGGAAGTCTGATATGCTGGTCTTAAGCGGAGGCACAGGAACCCCCAAGCTCCTGAGAGGCTTAAAGGAGCTCGTTTTGCCCCAAGAGCTCTCTGTTGCGGTGAACACCGCCGAAGACCTCTGGATTTCTGGAAACTATATATCGCCAGATATTGATTCCGTCCTTTATACCCTGGCGGATATGATCGATGAGAAGCGATGGTGGGGCATTAAGGGGGACCGGACATTAACCCACGACTTCCTCCTCATGATGGGAGTGGACGAGAAGCTGACCATTGGGGACAAGGACCGGGCAGTGCACATATTTCGCTCCAATCTCCTCCGCCGGGGAGTCAAGCTCAGCCTGACCACAGAAGCCATAGCCAATGCCCTGGGGGTCATGCAGAGGGTGGTCCCCATGACCGATGACATCGTATCCACGGTTATCGGCACTCCAGAGGGGATGATGCACTTTCAGGACTTTTGGGCGAGCCTCAAGGGAAGGCCGAGGGTCGAATCCGTGACCTTCACCGGATTGGAAGAGGCCCTCCCCTGCCAGGGATTCCTGGATCTCTTGGAGAGGGAGGAGACCGTCATCATCGGTCCAAGCAATCCGGTCACCAGCATCGGTCCAATCCTCGCCCTTGCCGGGGTGCGAGATCGCCTGAAGAAAAAGAAGGTAGTGGCCATAAGCCCGTTTGTAGGAAATAAGCCCGTTAGCGGCCCGGCAGCAAAGCTCATGGAGGCCCGGGGAGTTCCGGCCAGCGATGAAGGAGTGGCAGCACTTTTGGGCAAGGTAGACATCTTTGTGGTCGACGGAAAGAGCGACTACACTGGGGACTGCGTGCGCATGAAAACCCTTATGAGGACAAAAAATGAGAGTCTGGCAATGGCGAAAGGCTTGCTGGATTTGATCGGATGTTCTTAGGCGTAGACCACGGCACCACAGCTATCAGGTTTGCCAGTGAAAAGGGCTCAATCTATGAGCTCTCGCGCAGCTCGGCCGCTGATCTTTCTTACGAGCAGATATTATCCCGGATTGAAGAGAGCCTGGGACCGGAAAGGGTGGACCTGGTTGCCCTCTCCTACTCCATGGGCGACGGCCTGACCAGGATCGTCCGGCTCGAGGACGCACTTAACCGGGGGCTGATAAGTCAGGATGGTGCGGGCTTGCATCAGGGAGGGGGTACCCGGGTATTCGAGGCCATCAGGGCCTCAGGCTGGCCGGCCATACTCCTGCCCGGAATTCATCGCGCAAGCAATGTCGATCCCAGGATGAAGGTCTTCAGCCACGGCATGAGCCCGGAGAAGGTGGGCCTCGCCTATGGGGTTTTCCGGCAGGGTAGCTCCAGCTTCATCGTATGCGACGCCAGCTCCAATACCGTCAGCTTCGCCGTGCTGAGGGGCGAGATCGTGGCAGCCATAGATGCACCTATCTTCGCACCCGGCCTCTTGCAGGGTCCCCTGGACGTTCAAGCGATAAGAGATGTCGACTCCGGAAAGCTGACCGCAAACCAGGCCTTCAACTGGGGGGGGATCCTCTCCAAGATGAAAAGGATGGGGCTTGATCAATGCTCCCCGGAGGAGCGCCATCTGGCCATGGAGACCCTCGCCCTCTTCGCTGCCATGGAGATGGCTGCCCTTCTGGTCCTCTGCCGCGACCGGGGTCTTGAGTGTCCCCAGCTCTTCCTGGCCGGAAGCCCGGCAAGAGAGATCGAGCCCCGGGTATCCGCCCTTCTGGATAGAAGGGTCGTCCCCCTGGAGAGATCGGCGGCTGCTCAGGGCTGCGCCAGGATAGCAGAGGATGTATTCGCCGGAAAGGAGAATATCCTGGGGATTGCCGTCGATGAGAGGGTCAGGGCAGGAAAGGAAGGTTGATCCGTCCGGCGGACAGAGCTCTAATTTATGGAGACGATTACCGAGAAAGAGATACGGGATCTAGAGGAGCGTGCTTCATACATCAAGGGCGAGAAGGCTAAAGTTCTAAAAGAGGAGGTCGAGGTTGCCATGGCCAGAGCAGAAGCTGCTGGATTGGGGTCAGAGTTGATCGACCGCCTTGATATCCTTCTGCTCAATCTCACCGAGGCATCGCGTGATGTCTGCACCAACACCAGATGCCCTCATTACGGCAAGAAGTGCAAGATGAGATGAGCATCTGAATGATAATTATAGTCCTGACAGATGCCAGGACTATGCAATAAAAGCAATCATATCTTTACCTGACTCCTGACCTGCTATCAGACCACTTGTTCAGGAGCGTAGGTAGGGCGACGACAAGCACACCAAATAGAATAATGGCGTATATCTGAGACATCATATCCATCTTTTCTCACCTCCGGAAATTGATTATTATCCCATTCAAGTTAAGGTGCAGACCATGATAAACTTTTTGCTGCTAGATGTTGGGCAGCCAGATGATCTTCCGCCCAGTGCAGCATGGATTTGGGGCTCAAACGGACTTTGGGTGAAAAGTAAAAAATGGTAAAAATGGTAAAAAGCAATTTAACCCTTTTGTTAAATGGATATTTACTATTTGGTGGCATCAATGAAAAATTCAGATCGATAGATTAATTCATAAATTGGAAAATTGTCTATTATCTGAAAAACTTTAAATAACCGGAATGCATGCCTCGTAATTGTGAACTGGCCCGGGAGAAGATTGGTCCAGAGCACAGGAGATGAATATGACGGGCTTTACGCAGAATGAACCACCCAATGTGGGTAAGGACGTACAGGTCAAGGGATCTTTAACATCAGAGGACGGCGGTTTTTACGCCATCATCATATCCGCAATCATATTCTTGATTGCCGCACTATCCGGTCATCTGGCATAGATGAGTCCATCCATCCAGATCTGACCTCCCGGCCTGGGATCGGATTGGCCGTATTCTCCAATCCGAACCCAAGGCCGAACGATCTTCTTCGTCCTTCTATGCTGCCACCCTCAAGCTCCAATTCTCAACTGAGCAGAATGGGGCGATAATAGGTCAAATCGAAGAGGATCTCTTTCTCCCTCTGCCGGGCAGAGTTCTGTAAATCCGTGCCCCGGAGGCGATCTCTCCGGAGGAATTAAGCTTCTGGATATGAGGCGAGATATCCTCGGTTCTCAGCAGGAACTGCTCTGCCACCAGTCCCTCCAGCTTCTTTCTGTCCACCATCTTCCCCTTTCCAATCCCGGGACAGGTGGGATTGTAGCTGATGTTGAGAAGGATATCACCATTGTCCAGCGTCTCCTCCTCCACCCGAAAGGGAAAGAGCCGGCAGGCAATCGGCCGCACGGAATAGATGCTGCAGCCCTCCTGGTAGAAGACGCAGGTGGTATCCTCTTTGCTTTTCAATACCGGCAGGTCGAGGATCACCCTTCTGCCCTCGTCCTCGATTTTCACATAGCATTCACTGTAATCGTAAAGAGTATCCACAAAGTCCGGGGGCCTCATGCCAGTCCTATTGCTGATGGCATGGACATCCTTCTCAGTGAGATAAATCAGGTTGGAGCTTCTCCAAAAATCCTCTATCTGCTCTGCAGGGATGAGATCATCAAACTCCAGAGGCCTTTTATGGTGGCAGCATGAGCCGCACCTCTGGCACTTGAATCGTATATTGCCAAATATGGCTTTTACCACAACCCGGGGCATAAATCCCCTCAAAAAAAAGAAAAGGAGAAGGCGACCTAGAGAGTCGTCTTCAGTGGATGCTTCTCTGCCAGAACTTCCAGTCCCAGCTCCTGGGCGGACTCTGCCTTCATGATATCCACCATTGCCGCAGCGGGGAAGATCATGGGGGCGTTCTCAATGGGCCCGTAGAGGTAGTAGTCAGCACCGACGATTCCGGCCACCAGGTTCGAGCCGATATCGACAGGAGCAAAAGCCTCCTTATGCTGCTTTTTCCACTTCTTCATCCAGTCCCAGGCAGAAGCGCCGTTGTGGAATCCTCCGCCCACCGGCAGGCCGTACATAGCCTTGACTGCGATGCAGGCACGGTAGGTTGCACCGGATCCAGCTCCCAGGGGCATGGCTGCGGTGTCGATGAGAGGCCTGGTGATGCCGCACTCTTTTGCGTAATCCATCAGAGGCTTCTGAGCGCCGCCTGCTGCCTTGTTCATCATTTCCATTTTGCCCTTGGTCCCCTTCTCAATGGCATTGAAGATGAGCACGATCGCTGAGTCCAGATCGCTCTCTTTGACTGCTGCCAGCTCCTCGGGGGTGATGGAGGCATTGATGGAGTTATGGATGGCCCTGTCAGCCACTCCGATCTC
>NZ_DAIK01000004.1:24612-25148 GCF_002496085.1 Methanosaeta sp. UBA458
TCGGATATGCCCACGAACCAGTCTATCTCTTTGGCCATGGCCTCATTGCTCTCGGCCACGATCTGGTTCATGCAGCTGTTTCCAGTAACCTCGCTCATCTCTACCTGTGTATTCCAGAGCCGCTCTGCGGCTGCTACGTCAAAGACACCGTGCTCCGGGTCAGAGACTATCTTGTGTCTGGCGTAGAACATGGTGCCAATGCAGCATGTGGGGTACTCGCCAGGCTGGCCCCCTAACTTGAATTTACCGAAATCGAAGACTTCTTGCTTTCTATCAAATCTGAACATTCAAATCACCGCCGTCCAATTGCCTGCGTAAACGAACAGTACGTATGCTAAGACCAGGATCAATCCTGCGCAGATACCATAGGCCATGCCTAGATCTCTGCCGATGGATTTGCCGGCTCTCATGTACTTCTCTGAGGAGTAGAATTCCACCTTCTCCTCGATCTTCTCCAGCCTTGCCATCACATCTCTGAGCTGATCAGGATCGACCACAGCAACGGGTACTACCGGCTTGGTATCTTCTGGCATATG
>NZ_DAIK01000004.1:25267-29097 GCF_002496085.1 Methanosaeta sp. UBA458
GTGGGTATTCCCTGGCCATATGCAATCTCTTCTGCCATTTTACACTCCTCCTGCCACTCTGAGAATCAATCCGAAGAGGACCAAGACCACGGTCATGCCCAGGGCAATGCCCTCGATCTTGCCGACATATATGCCCGCTTGGAGCTTGTTGAGGAGGCCGACGTTGGTCACGGCGGTGTCTATGCCGCGCATCCTCCCTCTTACCTCCACCATCTCAGCCGCCATGGGCTTGAGGCCGCCTGCCTCTTCTTCTTCTCCACCCTCTTTGATCTCGATGGCCATGGGCTCGACATCAAGAGCACCGGGGTCTTTGCTGGCCAGCTCCTTGACCTTGCTGGTGATTGCTCCAATGTCCTCGGTGTTCAGCATCATGACCGCTTCGACCTGCTCCTTCCAGCGCTCAATGGCCTCAGGGGTCAGGTTCTGGATGAAGGGAATGGCTCCCTTAGCTCCGATGATCCTGCCTTCCTTGTCGATTCCGCTCTGGGTGAAGGCCTCGACCGCCTGCCCTGTGATGTGCCCCTTGACCTCCATTCCCGTGACCAGGACAAATCTGATATTGGGATTGGCGATGACATTGGCCACCATCTTCTCTATGCCGATGTTCTCGGTCTTGCAGGGCCCGGCCAGGGCTGCTCCTGCCTTGATCAGATCGGCATTGTGAAGGTGCGATCCGCAGGTGCATACTGCTACCGGGCTCTCTGGATTGCCCACCTCATACTCGCCTGTGATCGTCGGCCAGGGGTCGGAAGGCTTCTTTTTAAGCACCATCTCTAAGCACCTCCGAGAGCTTTCTTGACGATCTCAAATGTGGCCGGATTGGTGAACGCCATAGACAGCAGCAGCACGAAGGACAGCACCAGTCCGATGATGAATCCTACCCAGATGTTGGTGTATAGGCCCGCTATGTACGATGCCTTTCCTCTTCTGGCGTAAGACGACAGGAGCTCATTGTCCGGCACTAGCTGATTCACGAGGTCGTCAGCCACTTTGTCCATCTTTTCTATTCTCTCATAAACTGGGTCGAAGGTGAACAAGACCACGTCCGCCCTTTGCTCCGAGACCACCCCTTTCATGGGGTCGAAGATCAGGCCCAGTTCCGGTGAAACTCTAACAAATCCCATTTTAGAACACCTCACTGCACCGTTGGCGGCAATAATCCTGTTCCGACAACCGCGGATGCATCCCTCTTCACCAGCTTGTAGTACATCTTGAAGAAGTAGTACCATATGGCAAAGCCGATGATGATCTGCAGCAGTCCTGCACCCAGGCCCTGAGTCAACAAGGCCCCAATTCCAGTGGCAGTCATGGCCAGTCCACCCACCATTATCGCATTGACCAGGGTCCTATCCTGCTTCTCATCCGGGCCGAGATTGGCATTGAAGGGATGCAGGATGGCCAGACCTCCAGCGATGAAGATGATGGCGATGTAGCCGGTCATAAGAACATCATTCACGATATCGTCATATCCGAGGGTGCCAGATATGGCAAAGCTCCAGCCTAAAATGGCCAGTGCACCCGCCATGGACAGATCGGCATTGCCCTCCTCCATCACCGGGATGTTGAACTTGATGACCTTATTGGCGATGACGCCTATAATGTAACCGAAGACACCGGCATAGATCAGGGTGATGATCGGACCGAGCATCCCGAATCCCAGTGTTTCCGCTACGGAGAGTCCGAACATAACGGCGATGATTCCCATGCCCAAAGCGAGCATGCCGATCGATGGAACTCCTGTACCAATACCGTAAGCGCAGACTCTTCGCACTGAATTAGCTCCCATGACCACGGCGAATATAGCAGCCACCGCTCCGATAAAGGAGAACACCTCAGTGTTAAGGGCGGAATTGAGTATTGAGCCCAGATAAATTCCCACAATGGAGCCCACCAGGCCGTACATTCTCAGCTTCTTGGGCTCATATGCAGACGGCGCTCCGCCTGCACTTCCTCCTACAGACATTTCTAGGCACCTCCGGTGATCAATACTGATGCTAAAGCGAGCAGTACGCTGGCGATGAGACAGGCTCTGAATGCGAAGGGCCATTTCTTGAACTTCGGATCATGGAAGCCCTCGATTGTACCCTGGATGTTCCAGGAGGCAATCACAGCGTTCACCATGAAAATACCAATGGCGAACATGGCGCTCAAAGCGGCATTGCCGTTGATCAAATAGAGTGCATAGTAGATCATGGCTCCGCCAAGACCCCCCATCATGCCGCCGATTAGGCCGCTGACAAAGCAGACCGTGGGTATACCATGGCCGACTGTTCCCGGTGCGATATAAGGCGGCTGGGAGAATCCGGTTATGGGATCATATGTCACCTTGGCCGAGACAAAGGGCACTCCTACTGCATAAGCGTATATCCAGGAGCCAGTAAGCATGGTGGAGCCCACCATAATTCCTGCGCCGACAGCTCCAGAAGCTAAGACGAGCCAGATGTTATCTGTGACCGACATCATCAGGCCCGCAGCCAAGAGGCCAGTGAGACCCGATCCGGCTGCCAGCTGCACAGTTCCCGTACCGATGCCGGTAGCCTGGGCCATGGCCGCAGGTGCACCGCCCACAGGGACGAAGTGAACGCCGACGCCTACCAGAAGCCCTCCCACGACGATCTCCAGGATGTATACAATGGTAGTTGCATCAAATATCATGCTGCTACATCCCCCTTATACTCTGGATATGGTCCATACTTTCTCCTGGTGGACCTCTCTATATAGTGGTTATAAGAGACCTCAACAAGAATGAAGAAGACTCCCATGAGAATGGCATAAGAAGCCTGGGTTACGGGATCGAATACCGTTGTCCGCCAGTTGTCCAGAAAGACCGTCAGGCCGAATCCCATCCCAGTGGCCGGCCCGCCGAACTTGGTGCAGAACCAGGCGTTGTCTATGGAGTTTCTCAGACCTGCCTCTGCCTTCCTCACAATCTGGCCGGAGAGCATGGTGTTCAGACCGCAGCCGAATGGCCGGTTCTGGAACTCCCTCTCGCCGCCATAATGAATATCTCCCACCGAGGAGCCTATGGCACCCACAGCCAGTCCCCAGATCAGAGCGATGATGGGCATCGGGAAGGGATGTGGCGTTGGCAGCATATATACCATGATATACGATATAGTTGCAATACAGAATGATGTTATCCAGGCATGCGCCATAATCGATGGCGTGGTGTACCTGACGATATCCAGATAAATCCACTGGTTGAACCTGGCCTGGCTGGAGTTCCTGCCAAAGTAGGAGCTCATTGAAAAGACACCGTTGAATAGTGCAGCAACGGATGCGCCTGCTACCAGGGCCATCAATGCGGGCATCTGGAAGGCGGTAATAAGCGTATAGGCTACTATAGCAGCTGTGGCACACCACAGGGCATTGGCCGGCGGTTCGCCCGAGATGGCCTTATTATAAATCCTGTGGGGGTTGCCAACCTGGGCAGCCAGCTGAACTTGCGAGTTGGGATTGCTCTGAGATCCTACATCGGATTCTATATCTTCAGAGGCACCAGCAACCGTCGCAAGGGCTCCCATTGCGGCTATAAGCCCCATGCTAAATGCGTCCATTTATTCCTCCTCCTTTTCATTTTACCAATTTCATAGTTTTCCACTATAAAATTGGCTATGACGCTCTTGGTATCAATTACCCAAACTTATAAACCTTTCGCGATCTCCGGCAGGCAAAAATTTCTCAGGCGGATATCACCAGGGAAAACTCTACCAGGGCTCTCTCTTTGCGCCGATCTTGTAGCCAATGATATTGGTTATGCGGTGGAGAATGGGGGTGATGATCAGCACTATTATCATTATCAAAGGTGTGAAGTTATGCCAAAACCACAG
>NZ_DAIK01000046.1:0-3018 GCF_002496085.1 Methanosaeta sp. UBA458
TTGCGGTAAAAAAATAATAAATGGTGTCAATCTTATTAAAAGCTTATCTGGAATAAGGCATGTGATGAGTCTTATGATTGTATTATGATGGTATTACATAAGCGAGAAAATTATAGAGAAACGGCAAAATGGTCGCTGCAAATTATTTTACCGCCCTCTTGATTCTGATCACGGGCATTTTTTGCACCTTCTTTTCCAAAACTGCATCCTCGATGGTGAATGGATTGAATCCATACAGAAATGCCCAGACTCCACTGCTCTTCAATATCTGCCGGATGGCATAGGCAGCCTCTTTTGGATCGCTCACCTCTTCCGCAATTCCTTTCAGAGTGCCGCTTGGCAGGAGAACCTCTACATCAGGATTCGCCAGAACATTCAGATACCATTGGCCCTTTAGATGCTTGCCCTGGTAGCAGTAAATGCTCTCGCCGATCAGAGCGTGGTACACAGGGGTGAAGCGAGTCTTCCCGGTCTTCCTGCCTCTCGTTTTGATGACCATGATATTGCCTATAATGGGATTTGAAATGTATTTGCCAAGGTTCCTCTGAAAAGCGGGCACAATTATATAGCTATTGAATATTCTGAATAAAGCTCTTTGAATTGATTTAAGCATGCACACCTGGCTTTCGACAGCAAAATTAATATAGGTTGTGCTGAGACTGAATAACATGTCGAAGCTCAGCAGTTCCATTTTTAGTAGAGAGCACGGCAGCGATGCGTCCTTAGATGCATCTATAAGTAAACCGGGACTGTAAGACCCAATCCTGTTTGATCTGGGTTGGGTGTTGAATGTTCGATCGCTGCATAGCGTTATCGAATTGGATGGAATAGACTTATAAAAACAACCTGAATTGGAAGGATGGGCCGCATAAGAGATTGCCGGTCTCTTAATGATATTGGCCGCGTTGGAGTCCCTGCTTCTCCATCGATGGAGAATCGAATATTCTGACGGATTGAAGGCTAAAAGCGCGGCGTCAAATCCTTTCGGGAAGTAGAAAATGATCGGAAGAGATGAAATAAGCAAAAACTATAGGCCTAATGAGCATTATGAGTTCTCTGGAATTGGGGCCAGGCTGTTTGGCCCTAAAGCAGGCTACGTGAGAGCTCAGGCAGACAGCATCCGGCAAGCAGATGAGATCTTATTCGCACTGGCCTTGACTGTATTGATATTTGGATCCGTCCTCTCCATGGATATAATGGCCAGAATGGGGGCATTCCAATGAAGAGATACTTTAGGGACCTTTATGATGTCCTTGTCAACCAGAATTATGGATCGAAAAATACCCATCTGGTTGAGATATTCCTCAGCCTGGGAGCATTCATCGGCATAGGTCTTGCGGCTGTTATGCTAAGGGCTGGATGGTAGGACGGGAAAAATGGAAGCAAATGGCCGGAAAAAAGCATCATACTCGCTGCTGTTTCAGAAGAATAAGCTGATGGCCGAGCGCCGCTTTCTGCTGATGAAGCTGGCGGAATGCGCCAATCAGATTAAAAAAATAGATGAGCAGCTCAAATCGATTTGAAGCAAATCATCCCTGGAAAATGATAGCAGGCGGGATTTGATCCTGCATATCCGGCTGGCTATTACCAGTCAGGGTAATAAAACCTCTTCCAGCGGCCTTCTGGGCGTGTGCTTGCTCGGCTCTGCATAACCCATGCGGATGAGCAGCTGAGGATATTTCACCTTCAATATCCTTGCCATCTCCTCCCTAAGCTCGGGAATGGCTATGGGCTGGCTGAAGAGATCAAACCTGACATCCATCTCCGTGGCCTTAAGAAACAGGATCTCAAAGAGGAATCCTGCTTTAAGCCAGGTCATCATATCGTCCTGATCGGTTGATAGAACTCCTACCGCTGGCGAGGCCTTCATATAAGCAGTCTCAATCCTCGCCCGGGATGTAGACATATCAAAGGTCCCGAAGACGAATGCTCCGAAGTAGGACTGGAAATCCGAATAGCCAAACGAATAGCCTGGCAGACCGTCCTTTTCTCCTCCCGTATTGGACCTTACCCAGCTTGCCAGTTCCTTTCTGAAGGCTTTATTCCCCAGCTGTATCTTATGAGACTGGGCGAGGATCTCGGACATCGCCGACTTTCCGGCTTCATCGACCAGGATATTCAGATCAAATCCATCCCTTTTTACGCAGGCCTTCAATTCCCTGAGCTTTGCATCCTCTATCGCCCTCTTCTCAAACTCCTTTCTGTTTGTATGACGTCTGGTTATCTGACTGAACAGATCGGGAAGCTTTTTTTTGCCGGCCGATCCTTTCAGCTTTATGGTCGCAGTCCTCTCGCCAGAAGGGCCATCAGGCAGGCATGAAACGTCATATCCAAAGCCGAAGTGTTCCGCTGCTATGAGGATATTGGCCAGAAGGCAGCCGTGGCTGAGATAAAGAGTCCTGTTGGAAGGGTCAACGTTGGGCAAAGCACGGTTATAGTCAGCAATTACTGATACCTCGTTTCCATCAATTGCCAGCTTCCAGGGCTGAGTGTTGGGCCCGGATGGAGCTAAAACTGCATACTTGAGCAGGCCTTTTATCTGATCGCACAGGTCGCCATTCACAGGGAAATCCTCTTCTCTAACGTTCCAGGCTGCTAATACATCGGTCACTTAAGCCATCTCCTTATTTTTCTGAACTGATATCGCTCTTCTGAACATACTGAACATACATTCTAAGCCCACTTTTCAAATACGCTTCGGAATATGAACAGCTTAGTTTAACTAGATTTCGAGATTGTTAAGGGAAAGATCATCATAAAACAGAGAAGTCATCATCAAGGAGATGGAGGATATGGGACAATGCCAGTAAATCCTAAGAGAGCCAGAGTGCTGGTCTGGGCTAAAGAGAGAAAAGGTGCTATATTCTACTGGATGAGCAGAGAGCAGAGAGTGGCTGATAACTGGCCTATGCTATTTGCTCAGGAACTGGCCATAAGAGAAAAGTCTCCCCTGGCGGTGCTCTTCTGCATCTCGCCCCAGTTCCTGGAGGCAACAAGCTCTCAATATAAGTTCATGCT
>NZ_DAIK01000065.1:0-183 GCF_002496085.1 Methanosaeta sp. UBA458
TTCAGCCAGGTCCCTGACAAAACTCTGGCCTGGCAGGATCTGCACAGGCTGACGGGAGATGAAGACAGCTCCGTGCGACGACAAGCTGCAGGAGCTCTGGGAGATGCGTTCAGCCAGGTCCCTGACAAAAATCTGGCCTGGCAAGATCTCATCAAGCTGATGGGAGATGAAGACAGATACGTG
>NZ_DAIK01000065.1:304-13089 GCF_002496085.1 Methanosaeta sp. UBA458
CAGGCTGACGGGAGATGAAGACTGCGATGTGCGAATGGGAGCGGCAAATGCTCTGGGAGCAGCATTCAGCCAGATACTTGATAAGAATTTGGCTTGGGAGGATCTACACAGGCTGACTCAGGATGAAACCATAGACGTGCGACGACGAGCTGCAAAAGCTATGGGAGGGGCTTTCAACCTGGTACCTGACAAAAATTTAGCCTGGCAAGATCTGCACAGGCTGACGGGAGATGAAGATAGCGGCTTGCGATCGGAATCTGCAGAAGCTATTGGAGCTGCATTCAACCAGGTACCTGACAAAAATTTGGCTTGGCAGGATCTACACAGGCTCACTCAGGATGAAAATAGATACGTGCGAATGGAAGCCTATCATTCTCTAGGGATGGCAACTATATTTAAGGCCACAGAAGCAGCTGATAAAGATGCAATGAAAAAGGAGCTAGAGGCTGCAATAGTGTTTTTCGAAAAATCGTCTCAGGAGTTTGAGTATGGCCCAGCCAAATTTTGCGGCCCTTTTTATCGCTCGAATTTTGCCATAACATTCCAGGAGGCTAAGGAGGACGAGGTCCAAAGATACCTTGCAGAGGCTAAAGATGCCGTTGGCGGCTCTGAGAGCAAGCATGAGCTTATCCAAGCGGTCGAGAACCTGGCCCAGGCCCTCCAGAGGTCTCAAAGGCTTAAGAGCAGATCTGTGGAAGAGATCAAAGATGAGATCATTGTCTATCACTGGTACTGTAACAAAGCAGCCAGTCACATGGCTACCGCAGAAAAGAGCGCTCCTGGTGCAGTCAAGCTGATGAGGAAATGCAGTCTAATCCTTGACGAAAAAACAAAGGCCTCAATCGCTGAGATCCAAAAGAAAGCCAGAGAAATCGGGGAGATCACTTGTGGTTCTGGGACTGTATATGAGGCCCCAGGTACTGAACTTCAAAAGGCAGCAAAGGCTCTTTCCGCAGATGACCTCTCCAGCATACAAGAAAATAGCAAAATAATTATTTGGCAACTAATGAAGTTCTGCAAGCTTCTGCCTCCAGAGGATAGAGAACAGGTCTGTGGAATTATTAAGAAGATTGAACATGAGCTTGTGTTTCCCGAGAAACTCAATAAAATTAAGGATGCATTGCTGTGTCTTAGCCCAGTTCTTTCAGATAAAGCTCCACCATCAGCAGATGTGGTCATCCTGACCATCCTGCCAGAGGAGTATCGCAGCATCCGGGATCGATTGTCCGAACTCGGCCCGCCCCAAAACATGGGCTCCTTACCAAATCTCTATGCCTGGAAGTTCGGGAAGGTCTCCTGCCAGGGTCTCAAGGCAGATTATAAAATAGCAGTGGGTATGATCGGCCGGGCCGGGACCACAGAAGGTGCTCTGGCGGCCAGAGAGGCAGTGCAGCTCTGGAGGCCGCGATATGTAATCTTTTGCGGGATTGCTGGAGGACTGCCCGATCCCAAGGAGAGGAATTCCCGTCCCAGACTGGGGGATGTTGTTGTTGCTGATATCATTTACGGCTATGAATATGGCAAGCTGGAAAGAGAGTTCAAGCCGCGGGCGAACTGGACTTACAGAGCTGACCAGGCGCTACTAACTGGTTCAATGGCCTATGCCCTCTCCGATGGCTGGCGGGAGCTCATCGGGGCAGAGCCTCCCAGGGAATGCACGCCCCAGGTCGTCAGGGGCGAGATTGCTTCAGGAGACCAGGTGGTGGACGATCCCAGCAACGACTTCTTCGCCCAGGTGCTCACAACATGGCCCAGGATAAATGCTGTGGAGATGGAAGGAGCTGGGGCGGCTGCAGCCATAGAGCAGGCCGGAAGCCAGGGAATTCCAACAAGATTCATGATGATCCGGGGGATCTCGGATCTGCCTCGCGCCAAAGGAAAGAATAAAGGCAGAAAAGAGCGAGATGCCTGGAAGGCTTACGCATCTGATGCGGCCGCGGCGTTTGTAATGGGATGGATTGGTGACGGGCTGCCCCTGCCGCCTTTCGCTAGAAGGGAGGATTTGTGAATATCTTCGCATTGGATCTGGAAGTTCGGTATTCTTCATTCAAATACTTCTTCTCTGGGCTGGCGGTAGAGAAGTTGGTGGCATTTCTGAGCAGCTATCAAGATCCACAGCTTGCTGCATTGTCTCTTAGATCTGCACCTTGGCGGTTCAAATCCCGAGGAGATGAACCGCTAGCTGGTGCAACTTCGCACCGAAAAGGAGCAATCATGGCGGAAGATAACACACCTAAAGCTCACCGAGGAGGGACCAGAACTGAAGCACGCAGGCACAGGCTAGGGCTAATAAGCTCCGGCCTGAATTAAAGCCGGCTGACAAGAATCTGGAGAGGCCTGAAAGGGAGGTTGGCCGCGGCCAGGGCTGAGGCAGATAAGCTCTGAAAGACTATGAATATAAAAGAGGATGAAACGGCTTTCCTTCTTCGCGACCATGTAGTGCAGCTCACTCAATCAAAGAGTCGATCCGCCAGCTATCCCTACAGCCAAGACAGGAAGAGACCAAGGCTAAGCACTGATTTCAGTTCTGGCAGTGAGTGTGATTATATAATGTATGAGAATATTTGATGCCATGCAGCAAGTTAATCCAAAGGAGATTCTGGACAAGATTGAAAAAGGAGACCTCGTAGAGTACAATCAGATCATTGTTAATGGATATTTGGATTTGAGTAATTTGAATCTTCAACAGAAGACGATTCCCATAACCAATGAAGATCAACGAACCTTAGGTATATCAGAAAATAAAAAAGTTATAAAATCAATAATTAAAATTACCAATTCAATAATCAAATCGATAAAATGTAATGATATTATTTTTATTAGTTCTATAGAACTTTCGGGAACCATATTTCAAGAGCCTGCTGACTTCAGTGGCACAGTTTTCTGCTGTCCAACATCATTTATGCAGTCGGTTTTCTTTCAAGCGTGCTTTCAAGGAGCGAAATTCTGCGAAGAAGCTATCTTTAAGTGCGTGGAGTTCAAAACACATGCAGATTTCCATAGAATTGTAGCCTGTAAAAATTTTGATTTTATCAATGCAAGGTTCGGAATCGAACCAAACCGATTTTCGCGTGGAGTAACATTTAATGGAGCAAAATTTTTTGGTGAGTCCAAATTTGATAATTCAATAATAAACGTATATGCGGACTTTGGAGAGGCAAGGTTTAAAAATGCAGTTCATTTTAATGGCACAATTTTTTTAAATGAAGCAAGCTTTGATAAGGCAAAATTCTATAAATACACGCCATTTTTAGGTGCAAAATTTTATAAGGCAGCCAATTTCGTTGGGTCTATCTTCGTTTATAACGTAACATTCATGGATGCGCTATTTGAAAGGAAAGTGGATTTTAGTAATGCAACATTTCAAGGCATCGTATCTTTTATGGATACTCGTTTTTTGGGAGAGTCTTTCAATTTTAGGGATTCTTCGTTCAAATTCCCCAAAGACGAAGAAGCAGCCTGCGCAAAAGCCAAAAAGATTTTTAATGATCAAGGGAAAAAAGAAGAAGCTGATTATCATTTTTTTCGAGAAATGGACGCAAGAAGAAGGCAGAAAGGTATCAGAGGTAATAGCGGACTCAGCTTATGGGATTGTTTAAAGACAGATGCTTGGTCTTTCTGGAAATTCTTCTTTTATGATGTACTTGAATTATGTTTTGTTCAGTATATTTTTGCTTATGGAGTAAATCCAAAAAGGCTCATGATCTCATGGGGGGTATTTGTTGTTTTATTCGGCCTTTTTTATTGGTATGAAAACGCGATAATTGGAGCTGCTTATTGGCCAGATTACATTAAAGTTAGTTTTGCCATTTCCATTGCCCCAGGATATATTGCTGCTATCATCAATCCAGCAAGTGATGGTTATAAGCTTATTCCCGCATTTCAAATTGCTGCAATGATACAAACTATAATCGGAACACTTTTGTGGGCAGGATTCATTGCTACGTTTGCCAGAAAATATATGAGATGATGATCAACGGCCATTCTGCCATACGGGGGTCGTATTGTCCTCTGGATCCTTGTGAACCATGGCGGCAAGACGGATAGGAGCAAGCTGAGACGATACGAGGACATGAGATCTGCAGCCTTGACCAACCATGGACAGCTTGTCAGGGAAGGCAAGATCATGGCAATAAATCGCGACAAGGCTGCAACCAAAGTTCCCCTAAAAAGGGACTTTAAATGCAAAGCCGGGGCATCCGGCAAGCTTATAGCCTCTGCTAGCTTAGCATTGTCCTGAGACATCGTAGTTCGCACCTACCGTCTCAAGCGAGAATGGGCTCAGGAGTGGGCATCAGAGGGTTTTCAAGCTTGCTCCCTTCCATTTTTGCGTTCGATTTTCGCACGACTCTAATCACGTCAAATTCAATATAATCACCTGGCTCAATCTCCATAATATCAATAATCTCCGGAGTGAGCGATATTTGGCCGCTTTTAGCGACTTTTCTTATGGCTCTCATATAACTCATTATACTTGCATCTAGTATATAAAGTTATATCCTATTTTGTTGTAATGTTTTTTAGTTGATTATACGAAGAAGTAGTTATTTATACTAGAAGGTAATAGATATTATTAGAAGTGTGATCTATGAGACGACCCAAGAAAATAAGCGAATCTGAAGCATGCGACCGAGCGATCGACCGCGTGCTAAAGGATGTGCCAGAGGCCGACAGGACGAAGCTCATCTTCGCAGTCGTCCGCAAGGCCGGAGGCGTGCAGATGACCCCCGAATTCAGGACCTGTCCCCACTGTGGCCGGAACCGGCTCCCCGCGCAGGCCCACAACGGCTCCAGAATCTGCCGGAACTGGAGGACCCGGTTTGCAGAACAGAAGGCGGTGGCCTGAGATGAAAGTCAAATCCCGCAGCCAGCTCCAACAGGCCGCAACCAACATTTTCCAGGACCTGGAGAAGAACTACCAACCCTGCGAAATCGTCTTCATAATATCAGAGCTGCTTTCGGTGAACCCTTTAATGAAGCTTCCACTGAAGCAGGAGGCCCTCATCCAGCCTCTGAACAGACTGGAGGCTGAGCCTGGGAAAGGAATTCCGAAATCCAGGGCCATCTACCAGGCTGGGTGCCCTCTCTCCCCCTATTATCAGCCCTCCTATGTAGATGTAAATCTCATCGACAAGACCATGCTCGATCAACGACCAGTTGAGTCGAGCGCCGCCTTCCACCATAAGGCGCCTTACCCCCCGGTTATGCAGCTCTTCCATGAGCCCTGGCAGGTCCACCATCTCGGTGCCGCATTTGATTATCTCACAGCCAGATCGAAGCCTATCCAGTCTCTCCTCAGGGGCAGAATAGGATACTGCGATCATGCACCCAGGCCCGAGGATCTTTGCATTGGCCGGAGTTCGAGCGTTGCTGTCCGTCACAATTCGGAAGGGCTCTTTCGACTGCCCCATAACCGTTCTCTTCTCCTGCAAGATCCTGGATTTGATCCTCAGCCCGGGATCGTCTGCCAGAACCGTCCCCACCCCCACCATGATGGCATCGCTTGCAGCCCGCAGCTCATCTACCCTCATTAGATCCTCTTTGCCCGAGATCCTTATCTGTCTGCGGTCTCTTGAGCTGATCTTGCCGTCCGCGCTCATGGCGCTGTTAATGAAAACAAATGGCCTGTTCAAATGATCTCCGCCGTCATATTCTCGCCGTATTCTTATTCTGATCCTTTTGTTCTACTATGAGAAGCTAAATACATTGCCTCGTCTTATAACCATAGCCATGTCAAATATCGCCAAGCCCAAAGTAGCTCCGCCTGGTGCAGCCAGGCTCAAACAGGATGAGCTCATTCTGCAGGGAACCATAATCTATGGCGATGATTTCCAGCCCATTGAGGGCTACATCAGCATCCGGGACGGAATCATAAAGGAAGCGGGCACCGGGCAGGTTGACGCCGATTTTGAGGGGATAGTCTGCCCGCGTTTCGTCAATTCTCACATTCATCTGGGCGACTCGGCATTCAAAGATCCTCCATTCCTCCCCCTCTCCGAGCTCGTCGGCCCAAAAGGCCTGAAAATAAGCCTGCTGAGTGAGACGCCGCGTGAACGTCTCATTGAGGGCATGAGAAGAAGCCTGGCCCAGATGGTGGACTCGGGCACCTATGCCTTTGCTGACTTTCGCGAGGGGGGCGAGGCAGGAGTCAGGATGCTGCAGGAGGCGGCGAAGGATATGCCCCTCCTCGTGCGCGTCTTTGGCCGGCCAGCACAGGGAAAGACGGAGACGCCGGAAGGCTGCTATGGCCTGGGAATAAGCAGCACCAGGGATTTCGATCCCAGCCTTATCCAGAGAATGGTCTTAGAGGCGCGCCGGGCGGGCAAGGCGGTGGCCATCCATGCGGGCGAGTCAGCCAGAGACGATATACCGGATGCCTTCTCACTTCTGCCCGATCATCTGGTGCATATGAGCCGAGCAGAGGAGTCTGACCTCAGATCTGTGGCCGGAATGGGCACTCCCCTGGTGATATGCCCTCGGTCGAATCTGATCACCGGCTCAGGCCTTCCAAATGTGAAGAGGATGATTGAACTGGGGATAACTGTTGGAGTGGGGACGGACAATGTGATGCTCAACTCCCCGAATATGTTCATGGAGATGCATCTGATCAGCAGGGCTTTGCTGCATGACGATAGACAGGTATTTAAGATGTGCACTCTAAATGGCGCTGAAATAATGGGGCTTGATCAGAAGCTCGGGTCCATAAGGGAAGGAAAAGAGGCAAAGGTGATGGTCATCAACGGAAGCTCAGACAACCTTTGGGGATCGACTCATCCTCTCCGCAGCATTGTGCGGAGGGCCGAGCCAACTGATATATTAGCGATCTTCTAGCTTTAATTATTGGGGTGGATCATGTTCGAGAAGATTCTAGCGGCAACCGATGGATCGGAGCACGGATTGAGAGCGGCAAAAGTAGCAGTGGAACTGGGAAAGATCTCAGGAGGAAAGGTCTTTGCCGTCTATGTGGCGGACACTCAAAGGACGGCTCATCTGCCTGATGATATGCTGCTGTTCAGCATCAAAGAGCTTCTGCTCAAAGAGGGAAAGGAAGCGATAAAACAGGTCCAGGAGCTGGCAGAGAAGAATGGCGTCGACTTCGATGGAGCAGTTGTGGAAGGCAATCCCAGCGATGAGATCATTAGCTATGCTAAGAAAAAGGGGGCAAATGTAATCATCGTCGGCGCTGTGGGACGCACTGGCCTTGACAAATTCCTCCTGGGAAGCGTGGCTGAGAAGGTGGTACGCAACTCCAGGATTCCCGTTTTGACTGTTCCGAGGGAAGAGTCTTGAAGATTCTTGTCAGAGATGTGATGGTTCGGGAGGTCGCCTATGCCGAGATCCCCGGAAACAGGGACGATGTCTTGAAGACCCTTCAAGACCGGAAGGTCTCCGGCCTGCCGGTGGTGAAGAAAGGAGAGGTGGTGGGGATCATAACCCGATCCGATCTGCTCCGCAATCGGGAGGAGGACCAGACTGCTCTGCTCATGACCCGCGATCCGGTTGTGATAAGCCCGGACAGGAGCATAGTTGAGGCTTCAAAGCTTCTTATCCAGCATAAGATAAGGCGCCTTCCTGTGGTTGAGGGCAAAGAGCTGGTGGGGCTGGTCACAGTGGCGGACATCGTCCGGGTGGCAGAGGGCATGAACATAGAGGAGAGCATAGAGCCGTACCTGGAGAAGGAAACGGTTGTACTCTGGAGCGAGATGCCCCTGCCGGTAGCAGGATCGATCATGGAGTTTGCGGCTGTCGAGGCCTGTCCGGTTATAGATACCGACCTGAAGCTGGTGGGCATGATCTCTGACAGGGATCTAATCAAGGCCAGCGTCATCGAGGATTCGGTGGAGAAGACGGACATGTCCGCAGACGGGGGAGAGGATGCCTGGATGTGGGACCGGGTGATGCGAACCATCAATAAGTATTACACCGTCTCCAGGATAAGGCTGCGCGATATACCCGTACGCGAGGCAATGGTCCCGCCAAAGACGGCATTCAAGACGGACAAGGTGAGCGACTGCGCTGCTGTAATGCGCAAGAACCGGATCGATCAGATGCCGGTGGTTAAAACGAGCCGCAAGCTGATGGGAATGCTCAAGGATACCGATATCCTGAGAGCTCTGGTGGACTATTGCGAAAGATCAAGCGCTTGAACTCAATCGGTCAAATGGCGAAGATTTAAAGATCAGGCCATCCCAACCACAAAGGACTATGTCTCTAATCAAGTTCTTCAGCACCAACGGCCACCTGGATAGGGTGGACTTTAAAGGGGCTCTCCTGGCTGGCCAGGCCCCGGATAAGGGGCTCTATATGCCCGAGATGTTCCCTTCTCTCTCCCCGGAAACCATCCGGAATTTTCCTCAGATGAGCTATCATCAGATCGCATACCAGGTCATCAAGCCATATCTCGGCGACCTGGTGGAAGAATCGGCTCTAGAGGATATGCTAAAAGACGCCTACAGCTATGAGGTTCCCCTGGAGCGGGTCTATGACGGCAAGTACCTGCTGCGGCTGGATCGGGGTCCTACCTGCTCATTCAAGGACTTTGCCGCCAGGCTGATGGGCAGGCTGATGCAGTACTTCCTCAAAGAGGAGGGAAGGAGCATGATTATTTTAACTGCCACTTCTGGGGACACCGGCTCTGCGGTAGCGCATGCATTTTATGGCCTGGAGAATATAAAGGTGATAGTGCTCTTTCCGGAGAGGGAGGTTACGGAAAGGCAGCGCCGGCAGATGACCACACTTGGCGAGAACATCTATCCTCTGGCCGTAACCGGCAAGTTCGATGACTGTCAGGCCCTGGTCAAGCAGGCATTTGTCGATCCGGAGCTCAAGGGACTCGAGCTCTCCTCAGCCAACTCCATAAATGTCGGCCGGCTGCTGCCCCAGGCGGTCTATTACTTCTATGCTCATTCTCGGGTTGCACCCGGAGGAGAGGAGGTGGTCTTCTCTGTTCCCAGCGGAAACTTCGGCGACCTGATGGGCGGTCTTATCGCTCTGAAGATGGGGCTTCCTGTGAAAAAGTTCGTGGCGGCCACCAATGAGAACGACGAGTTTCCTCGCTTCATGCAGACCGGCGTCTATGAGCCAATCCGGCCCAGCAGGAACTGCATCTCCAATGCCATGAACGTCGGCCATCCCAGTAACCTTGCCCGGCTCTTCTCCCTTTACGGCGGCCAAATGGATGAGACCGGACAGGTAGCCAGGCAGCCGGACCTCTCCGCCATGCGCGAGGAGATCTATGCCGTATCTATCAGCGATGAGGAGACCCGCCAGACCATCAGAGAGGCTTACTCTCAGTACAAAGTCCTCCTCGAGCCCCATGGGGCGGTGGGATGGGCGGGGCTGGTGAGGTATCTGAAAGAATTCGGAGACTGGAGCCCCGCAGTCTCCCTGGAGACGGCAGATCCGGCCAAGTTCCCGGATGAGATTGTGCGCCTTACAGGGGTGAATCCCTCTCTTCCTCCAGCCATGGCCAGTCTCGATGAGAAAGAGGAGAACTTCCTGAAGATGGATGGCAGCTACGCTTCACTGAAGGATTATCTGAAGGGCTTTTTCTGATCGATTACTGGAGGCAATAGGATGGAGCAGGAGAGAATATTCTTCGATGATATCGGCAGCTATCCCCTGCCCAGGGGAGTTAGGCTGGATGGCCTTTCCAGGGATCGGTATCTGCAACTCGTAGGCCAGGTTCTGGCCGAGAAGATCCGTGCCGGGGTGGAGATTCCTACCTATCCTCAGCTCCGGGATATGATTCGCATGTTCATGGACCCCATCAAGGATCCGGATATGACTGAAAGCCCCTTTCTGATCCGGAGAGAAAAGGCGGAGATACTGGAGCTACAGGCCGTCCCTCCCGGTCAGAAGGTGCGGGTCTGCGTCACGGGACCGGTTGAGTTATACATATCCGCTTTTGCGGCGACGCATTACACTGATATTCTTTATACCCTGGCAGAGAGCGTTTCCAGGTTCCTGCAATGGGCAAAGGATGAGGGAAAGATGGCCGTCGCCTCACTGGACGAGCCGAGCTTGGGCCTGAACTCCAATATCATCTTCTCTGAGGAGGAGATTCAGGAGGCTCTGGAGATCGCCAGCCGCCCCTGTCGGGGAATGCACTGCGAGGTGCACCTGCACTCACCTCTCTATGCCGAGCTGTGCGCGCACGTCTCGGGGATAGATATCTTAGGAGTCGAGTCAGCGGCTCATCCTGATTACCTGAAGCTGATCGAGAGGGAGGTCCTGGAGGATACTGGGACATATCTGAGGGCGGGAATCGCTCGCACCGATATCTTCTCTCTATCTGCCCAGCTTAATGATAGATATAAAGTAAATCTATGGGAAGATCTGCCCCGTCTGGAAAGGGAGATCACCAGCCTGGAATCGCCTCTTATCATGAAGAGCAGGTTGGATCAGGCCTATGCCCAGTTCGGCGATAGGCTAATTGCCACTGGCCCGGACTGCGGATTGGGGCCCTGGCCAAGCCAGGAGCTGGCTGGAAGCATTCTGGGCAACTGCGCTGCAGCTATTGCTTTTTTTCGCTCTGAGCATCCTTGATTGTGGTATTGGACCTTCAGTATTTGCCAGGCAATTGCTGTTGTGAAAATATAAATTGTTTCTTATCATAAAAACACATAGAACAATTTAACATTTATCTGAGCGCTTTTGCTCCGGAGCATAAATATTTTCCTAATTCAATTTCTGATCTCAGTATATCTAATTATGGATTACTATGATTACCATTATCTATAAATATTTTAAGAGCATTGGTATGTATCATGAAGCTGAGGGTAGTAAGTTCAAAAAAGGAGATCACAGATCTGAACAGGAATGAGCAGTTGGTTCATCTAGCTTTCAGGGCCTCTAACATGGATGTGATGAATCTGGTGCAGTCATGTCCCCGTCTGCGCGCCGTTCAGATACCACCATCTTACCATGAGACCATGTCCCGGGCCGCTCAGCAGTTCCTGGAGATTCAGGGAGTTCAGCTCCTGAAGGGAGATGTATGGGGCCACCGCAAGGACATCGACGAGTATTATGCCATTGGAGAGCAGATAGTGAACCGGATCTCCACCCTCATGTCCGAAGGAAACAGCATTGAAGAGACTGTGAGGAAGCTGCAGAGAGAGACCAAGCTCTCAGAGGATCTCATTCGCTATATCTTAAAAGAGCAGGTGATGGCCTAATCTCATCCAGGCTGACGGGATCCAAAAAACCGCAGCTCGGAGCATAACTCTTTTTCAAATAGTTCAGCCTGCCAGAAAAAGCAGAGGCTCCGAGGAAGAACAGGGATATGAGAGCACAAGCTTTCTCATGCAGAGCCTAAAGGATGATGCGTACGCATGTTTTCAGGCATATTCTCCATCGCAGTTCACAGATAAATTTTGCGTCCAGTCTCCATGGCAGGGATCGGACGAGCACGAGCGAAGTCGCAACGGCAAATATATGTCAGAAACAAGCAACAAAATTAATATAATGTATTAATCTTGGATGGCGGGGAATGGTCGGGATCATTGGTTACATCGGAGAGGAAGAGGCAAAGCCCATCTTGCTCCAAGGACTTAAGAACCTGGAATCAATGGATTATGATTCTCTGGGCTTAGCTACCTTATCTGACCGGCTGTTTATCGCAAAATCTGTAGGGAAGCTGGATGGAGCTATTGATGACCTTTTAAAGGAGTTTGAGGGAAACATCGGCATAGCCCATACCAGAAGAGCCACACATGGGCATATATGCGTGGCCAACGCTCACCCTCATACAGACTGCAAGAACAGGGTGGCCATTGTTCACAATGGCGTAATTGAGAACCATAAGGAGCTCAAAGAGGAGCTCCTCTCCCGGGGCCATATCTTCACCAGTAGCACTGATTCAGAGGTGATCGCCCATCTCATAGAAGAGGGCCTAAAGGCAGGTCGTAGCTTTATCGCTGCCTGTATGGATGCATTCAAAAGGCTGCAGGGCTGCTATGCATTGCTGGTGATCTCTCCGGACGCCCGCAGGCTGGTGGCTTTCAGAAAGGATCTGCCTCTCGTTGTCGGCGTGGCGGAAGGAGGAATCATATTCGCATCGGATGCATCAGTCCTCCTGCAATGGACTCCCAAGATGATCTATCTGCAGAACAACGATGTGGCCGTAGCCTGCAAAAAGGAGCTGGTGTTGCGCAATCTTATCGACGGCGAGGAGGAATAGGCTTGTTAAAAAATATTCTCTTTACAACCGCAATACTTTTTTATTATGGTGCCAGCCTTCTATAGAGGACAATGCCGATCTGATGATCAGAATTGGCGAATCACGGAGGACAAAATCATGAAGTTGTTAGGCATTTTGATGTGTATAATTATTTTTATCGGCATATGCGCAGCGGAGGAGACTGAATACTTCGACTGGAAGGGGTCACAGCTCTACGCAGCGAAAAATTATACTGATGCTCTCGCCTATTTCAATCAGGCAGTGGCTCAGGACCCAAACTACGTAAATGCCTGGGTCCATAAAGGGGATACGGAGAGGATTCTGAAAGACTACAATGTATCGATCCAGTCTTATTACAACGCTCTGCAGTTGGACGGCAGCAATGCAGCTGCCTGGTCGGGCATCGCGGAGTCATATATGGCAGTAAAGAGCTATTCCAATGCCACCATCGCTGCCTCAAAGGCTACAGAGCTGAATAACCAAAGCAAAAACTACTGGTATCGGGAGGGCCGTCTGCTTCAGCTGCAGGGGATGTATGAGGAATCAGTGGCAAAATTCGATGGTGCCATTGCTCTGGATCCGAATTACAAAGAGGCCCTCTACC